>JANKMV010000119.1 GCA_024650095.1 Bacillota bacterium
ATTCTACCACTAATTCAATCAAAATGAAAGGTAATTACCATAAAAATATCAAAAAAAAACGCCTCTGAGGGCGTTTTTGCCGTTGGGCAGACAATTATCTGCATTTTATGTAATATGGTGCGGGCGAGAGGACTTGAACCTCCAAGGAGTTACCCACTAGATCCTAAGTCTAGCGCGTGTGCCAATTTCGCCACGCCCGCACAAAGCCTATAAAATTGGGGTGGATGATGGGACTCGAACCCACGGCCCCCAGAGCCACAATCTGGTGCTCTAACCACCTGAGCTACACCCACCACAAACTGATAACATATGGCACGCCTGGTAGGATTCGAACCTACGGCCCACGGATTAGAAGTCCGTTGCTCTATCCTCTGAGCTACAGGCGCATGCAAAGAATAGTATAGCCAATTGTTTAGTTAAAATCAAGTTTTATAATTTGGAGCGGGTGATGGGAATCGAACCCACGTAATTGGCTTGGAAGGCCAACGCTCTACCATTGAGCTACACCCGCACTCCTACATAGTTTTGTGAAAATATAGTGGTCGGGGCGACAGGATTTGAACCTGCGACCCCTTGGTCCCAAACCAAGTGCGCTACCAAGCTGCGCTACACCCCGACACATTGCAAAAGTTAGTATACCAGATAAAGTGACCTGTTGTCAAAGGAAATATATTCTTATTGTTAGTTAGCTCTTTCTGGAGCGTCATTGACCATTTTTTCTAAAAATTGCTGTGCTTGTGCCATGGCTTGTGCACGATGACTAATGGTGTTTTTAGTTGCCCTCGTCATTTGGGCAAATGTAACACCGAGGGACGGCACAAAAAATAGGGAATCATAGCCAAAACCATCATTGCCCTGCTCTTCTTGGCCAATGATACCCTCGCAGATTCCTTGCACAAAACTAGTTTCCTGACCAGGTCGGGCCAGTGCGATCACAGTTCGAAAGCGAGCGGTCCGTTTGGCAAGTGGCACATCCTGTAGTTGGCGTAGTAGTTCTGCTTTATTGTCGGCATCACTGGCGTCTACTCCTGCAAAACGTGCCGAGTACACGCCAGGACGACCGCCGAGGGCATCCACTTCTAACCCTGTGTCATCAGCTAATGTCAACTCTCCCGTAAGCTTGGCCACAGTTTCTGCTTTAAGTGCCGCATTTTCATAAAGGGTATGGCCCGTTTCCGCAATATCATATATAGCTGGATAATCTTGTAATGAAAAGATACTAAAAGGTGTATCGGCAAGTAACTCCCTACATTCAGCGAGTTTACCGAAGTTTTTAGTGGCGATCACAAGCTTCATGTTAAACTTCCTAGTAATAATCTTTTTTGTGCTTCGATAATCTGACCAATGCCACTTGCAGCTAGATCGATCATCTCATCCATGGCTTGGCGAGAGAATGGTGCGCCTTCTGCAGTCCCTTGCACTTCCACTAGATTCCCGCTACCGGTCATGACTACATTCATGTCCACTTCGGCCATACTATCCTCACTATACGCTAGATCCAGCATTAGCTCTTTCTCAACTACACCCACACTGGTTGCTGCCAAGTAATCAATAATGGGTATTTCCTTTAGTGTCCCCGCGGCAACCAGTTTAGAGAGTGCCAAATAGAGCGCGACAAAGGCGCCGCTAATGGAAGCCGTCCTCGTGCCGCCGTCGGCTTGGATAACATCACAGTCAATCCAGACCGTTCGTTCACCCAACGCTTTTACGTCTACGATGGAACGAAGAGCACGTCCAATCAGCCTTTGAATTTCCGAACTGCGACCGGAAATCTTCCCACGCTCACGCATGGTACGGACGTTTGTAGCACGGGGGAGCATAGCGTATTCTGCCGTCACCCAGCCCTGATTAGCACCCCGCAAAAAATGGGGAATTTTTTCTTCCACTGATGCTGTACAAATAACCCTAGTATCTCCCAGTTCTATTAGAACTGAACCCTCGGGCGATTTTAAGTAGTGCGGTGTAATGGTAAGTGATCTCATCTGATCTGACCGTCTGCCATCTATTCTCATGGGGTGAACCTCCATTTTTTGTAAGTGTTATGTAGTATTTCTTCATTATATCGTGTCGTGTTCAAGCTTTCAATCTTTAAAAATTCACACATTTCTTTCCTATTCAACTAAGTTCCATTGCTTGGGTCGGCCAAAAGAAGTGGGGAAAGTGATGTCGGGCCCAAAATTTGGGAGCTCACCATCAAGCAATACTTCCACTTCCGTGATACCATTAATGTCCGTAAAGGTAAGTCCAAGCTGATGCCGAAAGCGGTCTACAGCTACCTGGCCTCCGCCCACAGCGACTTGGCCGCTTAGACGCAATATAACTTTACTCCCTTGCACTTGTACATTCTGTAGGGTAAGGCCACGCGGCACAGCAGAAAAAAGAGTGCCTCCTAGGACAGGTCCCCGCAATAATTCTTCAGCCACAGCTTTTAACCAATCTTCCGGTTCCTTGACCACCCGTGACACGGGAACATAAAAGATACGGTCGTCTAACTCATATAGAAAATATAATACTACGCGCTGCGTTTGTGCAAAATCGTCCACATCAGAGGAGATTTCGAGGTTTAGACCAAACTCTCGCGTAAAAGGTTCATCTGTTGCTGTATCTCCGGGCAAGAGCGGGTGCTCATTTTCCACCAGTGTCTCCACTTTGCTGATCGTGGAAAATTCCGTGAGCGTGTAGGTAAGCCCGTTAATAATAAAACGTTCATATTCCGGTGGGTAGCTTAAAAATTCCTCACTGAAATCTACGCGTGCTAAACCATCTCGTACTGATAGGCCTAATACTGTCGTCCCCGCCGGCAATAAAGGCTTAAACCCTAGGCTTGCCACCGTGCTTGGCAAATACCCTTCTGTACAATACTGAAGGGTCGCTTTAGCAATCCCCTCTTCCCACGGAATATACACCCGTACAGGAACCAACAACTGCCACGTCTTATCAGGTAAATAAAGTACCGTTTCCCGTAGATTGGGTAAATTAACCGGTGGTTGAGGTAGCCTGTCCTCGTTCTGAGGAGGACCCTCTGTATCTTTTTGAAGCAGCGTACAGCCGCTTGTGAGGAACAATAACAGCACCAACAGTATAGACATCCATTTTCGCATACTTCTTCCCCCGTTTCTCTTTATACCCAAATGTATGAAAACAAGGGGAAAGATATGCGCGCTTTACGGGAGTAAAATCTGATAGGTCTCGAATTCTTGATGGAGTAGAGCGGCACCAAGCTTCGTAAAGGGTCCAGGATTTCCACTTACAAAATAGCGATGTCGTATAGGGGCCTCAATGGCTAGCATACCCTCTTTCGTTAAAATATCAGTCGCTTCATGTGCAGTCTCCTCGGCTGAAGAGATCAACGTAACGTGGGGACCCATCACCTTTTCAATCACATGTACTAATAAGGGATAATGGGTACAGCCTAAAATTAAGACATCCACACCGGCATCGCGCATCGGTCGCAAATATTCCTCTGCAACACATAAGGCTTCTGGCGTATCCACCAATCCGTTTTCCACCAGTAGCACAAACAATGGGCAAGCTTGTGAGTAAACTGCAACCGTTGCATCTTGCCTATGGATGGATTGCTCATACGCACCGCTAGCGATGGTTCCAGGTGTACCGATCACACCAATCCTTTTCGTACGTGTATGTTGCAATGCGGCCCGCACTCCAGGCTCAATCACACCAATAATGGGCAAATCATACTCTTGTTGATAAAAGGGTAACCCAGCAGCAGTCGCGGTGTTACAAGCCACAATGATTAACTTAACGTCCTGAGTGAGGAGAAAACGGATAATCTGACTGGCAAAACCGCGCACTTCTTGATGGGGTCTAGGACCATAGGGCATTCTGGCGGTATCACCAAAATAGACGACTCTTTCTAGAGGCAGTTGTGTAAAGATCTCACGTACCACCGTCAGGCCACCCACACCCGAATCTAAGAGTCCAATACTATGATTGCGGTTCATATGCTCCTCCAACTCTTATTTTGCCTTGATCTTTGTGAAATAGCCACCCAATATTTTTCGCGTATCCATCACAGTCACAAAGGCGTCCTTATCATTTTTTTCAACGATCCTCAACAAGCAGGGCATATCCTTACGCTTAAGTAAAACATGAAGGATTTGACGCCGATTCCCTTCACGTCCACAACCCTCCAATATGGTAACACCAAATCCTTGAGCGCGCAGTTCTGTTGCTAATAAATCCGGCTCTTGCAATGAAATAATCTGCGCTGTGGCAAATCCTACCGCCAAACGCTCTTCAACGTACCCACCGGTAAAAGTGCCAGCTGCAAAGCCCAACGCATATGTAACCAATAGCACGGGATTATCTAAACTATCAATCACCTTACTTAAAGCCAAGATATATAGAGTCACTTCAAAAAACCCAATCATGGCAGCGTTGACAGAACGACCACGCATTATCATGAGGATTCTTACCGTAGATAAGGTTACATCCGTCACTCTAGCAAAAAAAATAAACAACATATTCAAAAAAAGAATCATTTTAAACCCACCTATCCACAGCCGATAATCAGCTGCTCTATTTATGTTATATGGCATCACGTTATAAATTATGGCAAAGAAAATTTAGGATTCTACTGAGATGGCCTCCTGCAGTGTGGAAACCGCAACAATTTGTAATCCCGCCGCATTCTGTAACCCCGCAAGACTAAATTTAGGCACTACAGCCCGTTTAAAGCCTAACCGTGCACCTTCATGCAGTCGTTGCTCCAAATGAGGAATCCCACGTACTTCCCCTGCTAAACCCACTTCGCCAAGGAAAAGAAGTTCCCGTGCCACGGGTTGATCGCGAAAAGAACTAACTAAACTGGCAGCCACGGCTAAATCCACCGCAGGCTCAACGAGTCTAACGCCTCCAGCAGCATTAACAAAAACATCAAATTCTTGAATATGTATACCGACATGGCGTTCTAATACCGCCAGAATGAGAGCCACTCTATTTAGTTCAACACCCGTAGCCGTTCGGCGTGGATTGCCATAACGAGTGGGTGTGACGAGCGCCTGTATTTCAACTAATAGCGGCCTTGTTCCTTCCATGGTCGCGGTGACAACGGATCCTGCTGCATCTAGGGGTCGCTGGGACAGTAGCCATTCTGAGGGGTTTTCCACTTCGCGTAGGCCCACTGCATCCATAGTAAACAAACCAATTTCATGCGTCGAACCAAACCTGTTTTTAACCGCGCGCAAGATGCGATAAAGATGTTGTCGATCGCCCTCAAAATAGAGCACACAATCCACCATATGTTCGAGGATACGGGGACCGGCAATCTGCCCTTCTTTCGTTACATGTCCAATCAATAAGACCGCTATATTTCCACCCTTAGCAATGCGTAACCAGGTAGCCGTGGCTTCTTTGAGCTGACTGACACTACCTGCAGCCGAAGAGAGTTCTGCTCGATATACCGTTTGCACTGAATCTACAATTACTACATCGGGCTTAATCGCCCGCACCTGTTCTTCCAAAATGCTCATATCCGTCTCTGCTAGGATCATGATATTAGAACTGTCCACGCGCAAGCGCTGCGCGCGTAGTGCTAGTTGCGCAGGGGACTCTTCTCCTGCAATATAAAGTACCTTTTTGCCGTTACTCCCTAATCCTTGGGCCGCTTGTAAAACAAGCGTAGATTTTCCAATCCCTGGGTCACCCCCAATTAGAACGAGCGAACCGGGAATCAACCCCCCTCCCAGCACACGGTCTAGTTCGTTGCTCCCCGTTAGCAAACGCGTGGTATTATCATGCTTACCAACGTCAGCGAGCGATACAACCTTTGTCACTGCCGCTGTCCGGATAGAGGCTTTTACGGGTACACGTAGTTGCTCCTCCATTTGGTTCCAGGTATCACACCCTGGACATTTCCCCAACCATTTGGGTGATTCGTAACCACATTGGGTACAAAAGAAAACCGTTTTCTCCTTTGCCAAGTTGTTCACCCCGTTTTTTTCTTTCTCTTTCCAGACTATTTGATTTTACGCTCAGCGTCAAGTGTTCAGACGAAGTAAAGGACTTTCCCCGTGGGAAAGTACTGCTCAACCAGTGTGGTAAAATAACTAGTGGCAGCTTTCATATCTTCAAGCGGGTATACATATTTGCCATAGCCAAACTGACCATACTTATAACGACGATCCGCTTCCTCCATGGGTAAACTTGATGCTGGGAAAACACTGGCAATGTTTGTTTTGGCCCGTGCCGTAAAGCGATGCGAAATCAACTCGAACGTAGGCGAAATAGTAGTAGGGAGAATTGAGGCCATTTCCCTAAATAAGGTTGTATATTCTTCCTGCCACCCAGGCGATAAAAAGATGGGTGCCACCAGAAACCCCAGAGGATATCCCGCAGCGCTTACTAAAGCGGCGGTTTGTAGACGTGCATTCAGTGGAGGTGTACCATGCTCAAAGAGTTTGATGGCTTCTGACGTATTGACAGAAAAACGAAATTCTGTTTTGCCACCATGCTCCAATCCCAGTAGCGGCTCCACACAGGTAAACTTAGTTACAAAACGAAAACGACCAAACTCTTG
>JANKMV010000011.1:0-11534 GCA_024650095.1 Bacillota bacterium
CTTCAAAGTAAGGATCGGAGAAGAAGACACTTTCTTTACGTTCTTCCGTAATTGTCATGGCTGAAATAATCATATCAGATGACCCACCAACGAGAGAAGGAATAATGCCATCCCAGTTGGTATTTTCAAGCTTAACGGCAAAACCCATTTCCGCAGCAATGGCTCGAATTAAATCACAATCAAATCCTTCGGGTTCATTGGCTGAGTTGATGGATTCAAAAGGTGCATAGGCCATATCTTGTGCCACAGTGTAAGTAACATTTAAGCTGTTATCACTTTCCTCTACGGTATACTCCGCACCATCACCAAAGTAAACGTTGAAGATCTTGTCATAGACGCCATTTGCTTTAATGGCGGCCAAGCCATCGTTAACTAGCGTATGCAACTCCGTGTCTTCTTGGCGCATGGCAATGCCATAGAATTCTTTTTCAAAACTATCATCACCAAACGCTTTTAAATTAGCCTCCTGATTGTTTCTGATGTACTCTAAAACAACAGGAGAATCGGCTACGACAGCGTCAATGCCACCATTGGCCAGCTCCAAAAGCGCAGCTGGAGTAGATTCAAATCTTCTAACTTCACCTTTTTCTTCTTCATTTTTTTGTCCACAACCAACTAGCACAACAGCAACCATCATCATGATAAGAATCGGAATCATCAATTTAAATCGTTTCACTTTCCAAAAACCCCCTATTTTAGTATCCCATATTTTATTTGACAGTTTACATTCGCTAAAATTGCTCGACATTCCTGCTTTCTGCAGAAAAAAACGTTACTAACTACACTAGTTGATGCAATATTTAGTCAATATCGTCGTTGAATTTGTTGCCTTCCTTCCGTTGACAGAAACAGTTCATGCCATTTATAATAATTTTGCTACACAGTTTTCATAATATGAAAGCGTTATATAAAAAAGTTCTTTTAATACTAGGAAATGTGTTCTGCGCCTGTTTCGAAAAACGAAAGGAGAGATGACGTTGAAGAAACCGCATGATAAACATACTGTCCAATCGGTTGAAAGAGCACTGAAAATTCTTATTGTCTTAGCTGAAGCCGGGGTTCCGCTGACGTTAACACAAATTCGCAACTTAACCACGCTTAATATTTCTACAGCACACCGCCTTTTACATACACTAATGAACGATGGCTTCATTAGTCAGGATAAGGACAGTGGAAAGTATCTGTTAGGTTTGCGCACGTTTGAAGTGGGTCACGCAGCTTTATACTCAATGGATATTCGTACAACAGCGCGACCTTTTTTGCAGGAATTAGTAGATCGTTGCAATGAAACAACGAACTTGGCTATTCTCGATCAAGGTGAGCTTGTCTATATCGATCAAATTGAGTCTTTAAATATGATCAAAATATTTGCAAGGGTTGGCAGTCGTGGTCCTGCGCATTGTACGGGTGGTGGTAAAGCTCTACTTGCTAATTTAACTGATCGTGAGTTTGATCGTTTTCTAGAACAGAAGACTCCGCTATGTTCATATACACCATTAACCATATGTGATCCCATAAAGTTAAAAGAAGAAATTGTGCGGATACGAAATCGGGGGTACGCCCTTGATAATGAAGAACTAGAAGAAGGGGTGCGCTGTGTGGCTGTGCCAGTTTGGGACTTTGAAAATAAGGCCATCGCAGCAATTAGCGTGTCGGGTCCGCACACACGTTTAACGGATGCCTTTATTCAGGAACGATTGATTCCGGAGGTTATGGCCGCAGCAGATAAAGTATCTGAGCGGTTAGGACATCGTAAACGGTAAGACTGTGAACTCTTCGTATATCCGGTCGTCTACTCTGCCACGAAACAATCCTTGTCATATATGAGGTAAGCAAAAGAGGGGATCAGTGATCGTCTCTTGGGGACGGAGTCGCTAGTATCTTACCCACATTATGATAGATGGAAGAAGCCTAGAGTAGAGACGCGGTCATATTCGCTTTCAAACACATCATTAAGATCGACCTCGAGGAGATGGCAGAGGGCGGTAAGATAAAACAGATGGTTACCCAATTCTTCTTCAATGGTTTCCCTACAAGTTTCACATAGTTGGCCTTGCAAGTGTGAGTTCATATACTGCTGACAATCCTTCAACTCAATTTCTGAGGGACATGACTGTTTGGCAGCGTCCACAGTTAGGCAACCGCACGTAGTTACAGTTTTAGCTATGGAGCGGTTGACTCTACTAGTTGATTCCTGAAACTTTGTCAAGCTGTCCAATATACTACGATGACGAATTAATAACTCGGAAACTTTATCTTGAAACTGGCCCACAATTTCGTTTTTCACAAATGTGTCCCCCTCACTAGCATTAGTACTCTGTCTAATTATACTGATATTGGCAATTCATTGTCAATGTGAGACTCAAAAAATGCAGACATTTCATTATAAAAATGCTATAAAAAGATCTAAAAGATGTAGAAATTTGTTACGTTTTTATTGACAAGAAAAGTCAACTATGATAAAATGCTTTTTCTTTGACTTAAGCTGGGTTATGTGATATAATGAAATATACGTCAACCTAGGAGGGCTGCCGATGTTGTTTAATATAGGAGATAAAGTTGTGTACCCAATGCACGGCGCCGGTATTATTGAAGCGATTGAGGAAAAAGAGATCCTGGGTGCGCGTAAAAAATATTATATCATGAAGATTCCCATTGGTGACATGAAGGTTATGATTCCTTTAGATAATGTAGATCAAATTGGTCTACGCGAAGTCATTAATGATGATGGTGTGGAACAAGTTTTTTCTATTTTAAAAGAAAACCATAGTAAGATGTCAACCAATTGGAATCGTCGTTATCGCGCAAACATGGAGAAGATTAAAAGTGGAGATATTTTTCAAGTAGCTGAAGTAGTTCGCAATCTTATGTTCCGGGAAAATGAAAAGGGACTTTCCACTGGGGAGCGGAAAATGCTAGACAGTGCAAAGCAAATTTTAATCTCCGAACTTGTTCTCGCCCAAGAAACGAGCGAAGAAGACGTTGATGAAATTATCAGTCGTTTCTTTGTCGGTGCATCCTAACCTGAAAGGCATCATATTATTATGATGCCTTTTTGCTCTGTCAGGAAATTACAGTTTGCAAAAGCAAGCGTTATAAGGTATCAGTACTGCAAGAGTGCTTTGAGGAAACTGATGAAGGCACGCATCTCTTATGCCATGGAGTTATTTTTCCAAGCTGTAGTGGTAAAGAGTGGTAAAGGGTATATCATGTAAAAAAGGGCATCATATAAGAGTGATATGGCTAGCTGACAAAAAGAAAGTATGAATTTTTTGTGAATAGTGCATGAAGTTCCTTGAATTTGGTAAAAACTATACGTTATAATAAGGTTGAACTATATATCTTTTCATTCGCTACGTCTTGAAGCTAGAGTTTTGCGAATGTCGCTCGTTCTACTACAGGAAGGGAGGTGAATTCAATGATGCAGAGAATATTGCGAGTCGGTGCTTTATTTATTGGATTTGCCATAGGTTATCAACTAGTCAATACTAGCTTTTCCGCCATTGCAGCTTATGCTGGCGTAGAATCAACACCTATGACAAATATTGGTGCCTCGATTTTTGGCGGTTCTATTACTGGACTTATTGCTTATATTATTAGCCCCTGGTTAAGCCGTCTAGCAAAGAAGGTTAATGTTTGGATGAATACGGCTTTAAAGGCAATTCCCACGCAGGATATTGCTGTTGGGGTAACCGGGCTTGTTCTCGGTCTTCTGATTGGTTCTTTAATCAGTCTAGCTCTGCTCCGTATTCCCTTGGTTGGAAACTATTTAACCGTTATCGTTACTCTTTTTACAGGATACTTCGGTATGAATCTAATGATAACCAGAAAAGACGAAATGACTTTTCTAACCAACTTGTTTGCCAGGCAAGCGCGCGCAGCGGAAAGGGGTAATTTCCGTAGTGCCAAAATTCTTGATACGAGTGTTATTATTGATGGTCGTATTGTAGATATTACCTCCACAGGCTTTATCGAAGGTGTTTTGATTGTACCCGGTTTTGTGTTGGAGGAATTGCGCCATATTGCGGATTCATCGGATACACTAAAAAGAAACCGTGGTCGTCGTGGTTTAGATATCTTAAATAAGATACAAAAAGAGTCCCATGTACCCGTACAAATTGTGGAACAAGATTTTGATGATATTCCTGAAGTGGATAGTAAGCTCATTAAGCTTGCAAAAAACATGAAGGGGAAGATTGTCACCAATGATTACAATTTAAACAAAGTCTGTGAGCTACAAGGTGTTCCTGTCCTTAACATTAATGAATTGGCTAACTCCGTAAAGCCGATTGTGTTGCCAGGTGAGGAAATGGTCGCATTGATTGTTAAGGATGGTAAAGAAATGGGTCAGGGTGTCGCTTACCTTGATGATGGCACCATGATTGTCGTTGAAGGTGGTCGACGCTTTATCGGTGATACTGTGGAAGTCATTGTTACCAGCGTGTTACAGACGGCAGCAGGTCGGATGATATTTGCTAAACCTAAACTTGAAAAGATGTCTGGAGTTCGGTAATGAGTGTTGCCGTAATTATTCCCGCGGCAGGTCTTGGCCGTAGGATGAAAGAAACTATAAATAAACAGTATTTGCAATTATGTGGTAAGCCGGTCGTGGCTCATACGTTGAGTGCATGCCTGGCAGCAAATTGTTTTACACAAATAATTGTGGTTGTAACTCCCGGCGAAGAAGAACTTTTTCGCCGGGATGTTGTTTTACCTTGGTTTCCTGCGCAAACTTTTACAATTGTCAAAGGTGGCCGGGAGCGACAGGATTCGGTTAGAAATGGACTCGCTGTATTAAAAGATGGGATTGACTTTGTCTGTATTCACGATGGAGCAAGACCTCTAGCTCAAGCTATGTTGCTTCAGCAATGCCTTGTCAAGGCAAAGGAGTGTGGCGCAGCCATTGCGGCTGTGCCAGTTAAAGATACCATCAAGGTTGTGGATGAAGCTGGGCAGGTAGTGGTTACACCCATACGTAGTCAGCTGTGGGCGGTGCAAACACCGCAGATTTTTCGGCGAGAATGGGTAGAAGACGTCCACCATCGTGCAGCTGAAGAACAAATTCAAGCAACAGATGATGCTTCTCTCTTAGAACAATATGGCTTTCCCGTCTCTATCGTCAAATCAAATTATGAAAATATAAAAGTCACCACACCAGAGGATTTGATGCTGGCAGAAGCCATTTTAAGGAGGCGGTAGCATGCGGATTGGGACAGGCTATGATGTACATAAATTAGTGGCAGAGAGACCACTTGTGCTTGGTGGAGTCACCATACCCTATGAGCTTGGCTTGCTAGGTCACTCCGATGCCGACGTGCTTGTGCATGCCATCATGGATGCATTACTAGGTGCGCTGGCACTGGGGGATTTGGGTAAACACTTTCCCGATACAGATGTAGCCTATAAAGGTATCTCTAGCATGAAGCTTTTAGAACACGTGATGGCACTTTGCCGCCAGCAGGGATATGAAGTGGGCAACATTGATGCCACCATTATTGCGCAACGTCCCAAATTAGCACCATACATACTATCCATGCGAGCGAACATAGCGCAGACACTAGCAGTGCCCGTTGACCGTATTAGCATCAAAGCCACCACCACCGAAGGCCTAGGCTTCTGCGGCAACAACGAAGGCATGGCTGCCCAAGCCGTCGCCCTCTTGGGGTCAGGTTAGAAGTTTTGAACTTTCGTACGTACTTTTTTGTCAATAGTGAATTTACGCTATCATTGGTAGGGAAATATTAATAATAAAAGATGGTGGGCGCCTAATTTCTAGGTAACCACCATCTTTTATTCCTGGTAGGAATATATCGCTTTAGGTAAAGCTGGTTGCAACAATTAATTGAGAAAGTTCAAATCTTCTAACCTGACCCCTAGTCGGTGTCGGGAATGTGGTTTAGTTCGGTGAGCCAGGGGGTCGCTTCAGAGTCGCTGGGGGCGCGCCAATCTCCTCGAGGGGAGAGGGAGCCACCAGAGCCTACCTTGGGTCCATTGGGCATGGCGGAGCGTTTGAATTGACTGGTGGAGAAGAAGCGTTTGGTGAAAATTCGGAGCCAGTGTTTAATTTCGCCAATGCTATATTGATGCCTTTTATCTTCAGGAATATCGGGCCACGTGCCCACTTCTTTATTGCCCCAGGTATTATAGGCGAGGAAGGCGACCTTACTGGGGCGATAGCCGTAACGGGTGATGTAATAAATGTTAAAGTCTTGAAGCTCATAGGGGCCGATAAAATTTTCTGTGCGTTGAGCTGGTTGGTTGTCGTTCTTATCACCAGGCACTAGTTCAGGACTAATTTCTGTGTTTAGTATGTCTAAGAGAACGTCGCGCGTTGCTTCATCAACACGGACAAGCTCTGCTTGCCAGCGCAGCAGGTATTGAATCAACGTCTTGGGAACGCTAGCATTCACGTTATAGTGTGACATATGATCGCCAACGCCATACGTCAACCAACCAAGTGCAAGCTCGCTTAAATCACCCGTGCCCAAAACGAGACCTTTATGCAAATTAGCTAAACGGAAGAGGATGGAGGTACGTTGACCGGCTTGAACGTTTTCGTAGGTAATGTCGTATGTATTAACACCGGACGTTACAGGATGGCCAATATCTTCTAGCATTCTTTGGGAGCTTGGACGGATGTCTAGCTCCTCACCGTAGACGCCCAAAGTCCTAATTAGGCGCCAAGCGTTATCTTTTGTACGCTTGGAAGTGGCAAAACCGGGCATGGTATAGGCACGAATATTTTTTCTCGGCCAACCCAAAAGATCCATGGCTTTAACCGCCACCATCAGTGCTTGAGTGGAATCTAGGCCACCTGATATACCAATAATAATATTTTTTATCCCCGTAAATTGTAAGCGTTTGACGAGACCGTGTACCTGAATGTTATACGTTTCATAGCATCGTTTGTCTCGGTCTTGCTCATTGGCAGGTACGTAGGGAAAGCGACCATAGTGACGTGTTAGTAAGAGGTTGTCTTCTGGTAGGCGGACTTCGCATTCAATGGTACGGAAACGACTTGTTTCGCGGCGGAGGCTACGGGCGTTTTCGGCAAACGTGTTTTGACGCATGCGTTCTTGTGAAAGTCTATCCAAATCGAGCTCGGCTAGTGTTAGACTGGGGTTTAGATCGAAGCGAGTGGATTCGGACAGTAATTGCCCATTTTCATAAATTAATGCTTGACCATCCCAAGCCATATCTGTGGTTGATTCGCCCATTCCTGCTGCAGAGTAAAGATAGGCCGCAAGGCAACGTGCTGATTGGTTGGAGAGTAGTGCCTGCCGGTAGTCTGCTTTGCCTACCGTAATATTAGATGCCGATGGGTTAGCGATGACTGTGGCTCCCGCCAAGGCGGCAAAGCTAGACGGTGGAATGGGTACCCATAAATCTTCACAAATTTCTATGGCGAGGGTGAAATGTTCAATATTTTTTATCTTAAAAAGGATGTCCGTACCAAAGGGGATCTCCCGTTGACCACCATAGTCTACGCAATTACTGTTAGCCGTTTGAGCTGGCCGGAACTGTCGGGCTTCATAAAATTCGCGATAATTAGGTAAGTACGTTTTTGGCACAATACCAAGGATATGTCCACGATGAAGAATCAGGGCACAGTTATAAAGGAAGGAGTCGACCACCAGGGGGGCACCAATAACTAGGATTGTGTCCAAGTCACTCGTTTCCCGCAAGAGTCGCCCTATCTCTAACTCGGTAATCTCTAACAGTGCTTGTTGCTGGAACAGGTCTTCATTGCTGTAGGCGGAGATACCCAGTTCGGGAAACAAAGTGAGTACGGCTTTTTGGGCCGCTGCTTGCTGCGCTAATGCTAAAGTGTGTGTAACATTAAAAGCTGGATCCGCCACACGGACTTGGGGGATGGCCACGGCTACACGAATAAAACCGTGTCGGTAGAGATTAAAAAAGTTATTCATGATCTGCCCTCCTATCAGGCTTGTCCAAATAATTCCTTATCATTATATCACAATCATCCTCTGTTTGTTGTGTCCACTTTTTAATGATGATATAATAGGAAAAGTATAAAAAGATGTTAAAAGCATTTTTCTAGAAGGAGGTCAAAGCTATGGCAGAGGTAAGAGTACGATTTGCCCCTAGTCCGACGGGGCCTTTACATATCGGAGGTGCCCGTTCCGCACTATTTAACTGGCTTTTTGCGCGTCATCACCATGGGATAATGGTGGTTAGAATAGAAGATACCGATCTGGATCGCTCCACGCGTGCCTATGAAGAACTCATTCTTGAATCTATGCGCTGGCTTGGCATGGACTGGGATGAAGGAATCGGAGTGGGTGGTCCCAACGGCCCCTATCGTCAGCAGGAACGGTTACATCTTTACCAGCCGTTTGTCGAGCAATTGCTAGAGTCAGGACAGGCTTATCATTGCTACTGTAGCGAAGAAGAATTGGACGCTGAGCGACAAAAGCTCACAGCACAAGGTCAAACACCGCGTTACCTGGGTAAATGCCGTAACCTATCGCAGCAGGACCGAGAAGAAAAGTGTGCAGTAGGTCGTAAGCCAGTGGTTCGATTTCGTGTTCCGGAAGATACGCTCTTAGTTGTGGATGATATGGTGCGGGGCCGAGTGGAATTTGAAAGTGATGGTATTGGTGATTTTATTATTGTCAAATCCGATGGAATTCCCACCTATAATTTTGCTGTTGTTCTTGATGATGCTTTGATGAACATCACCCATATCTTGCGGGGTGAGGAGCATCTTTCTAATACACCACGCCAGCTCCTGATTTATCAGGCGCTAAACTTTAAACTACCACGCTTCGCTCATATTTCGCTCATTTTGGGAGAAGATCGTTCTAAAATGAGTAAACGTCATGGCGCTACGTCTGTAGTCCAGTATCGAGACCAGGGTTATCTCCCAGAAGCACTGGTGAATTTCCTTGCCCTTTTGGGTTGGTCTCCTGAAGGGGAGAAGGAAATTTACACAGCGGAAGAGCTGGCACAGCTTTTTTCTTTAGAGCGTGTTTCTAAAAGTCCGGCCGTCTTTAATTTTGCTAAATTAAAATGGATGAATGCCCATTATATTAAGGAAGCCCCCCTGGAAGACATAACAAAACAATGTGTGCCGTATTTACAAAAAGCGGGTCTTGTGGAGGCCAATCCTTCCCCACAACAATGGATGTGGTTGGAGCAGGTTGTGGCTACCAGTCAAGAAAAGATAGAATACTTAGCACAGGCGCCCGAGCTTTTACAAGCATTTTTTGGTGAAACGGTAATACTGGACCAAAGTGATGAGGATGCAAAGCGAGTTTTGGCACTGGAAACTTCACCTGCAGTGATTGCTGCTTTTCTAACAAAGGTGCAAGAGGTGTCTGAATGGGATGGAGATTTAGTACGTCAACTAATTAAAGAGGTTGGTAAAAACGTGGGGGTTAAGGGGAAGGCCCTATTTATGACAGTGAGAGTTGCCGTATCCGGCCAGTCACATGGTCCCGATTTAAATGCCCTGTTGGTCTTGTTAGGGCCAACGCTTGTGGCTAAGCGTTTAACCAATATGTTAGCAAGCTTGTAGAGTATTCCTAAGTTGACACACATAGGGCCGACTTTTATAATGTACATAACTACATATCATAGAAGTAATGAAGGGGAAAAGTAGGGTAGACGATATTGTCAGAGAGAAGCTTCTGTGGCTGAAAGAAGCTTCGGTGAAACTACCTGAAGTGCACCCTGGAGCTTATCTACGGATTGTGTCCGTAGATACGGTGTTGCCGTTATGCAAGGTGAGGGGAGCATTAGCTCAAACAGGGTGGAACCGCGGGAAACCGTCTCTGATGAGAGACGGTTTTATTATACTACAAGGAAAATATATCACTTGCAATTAGTAAGCGGGGAGTATTAACAGTAGCAAAAGCACATTCTCTTATACTGTGGAGATTTATCATATTTTGTAAAATGGATTCTTTTATGGGGGTGACAGCAGGTGAGGATAAAAAAAGATATTAAGGCCATTTTTGAACGCGACCCGGCTGCAAAAAGTGTGATAGAGGTTGTATTGTGTTATCCTGGTCTGCATGCCCTCTGGTTTCATCGTTGTGCCCATTTTCTCTATCGACATGGTTTTGTTCTTTTGCCCCGTTTAATCTCGCAAATCAGTCGCTTTATTACTGGAATTGAGATCCATCCTGGAGCGAAAATCGGAGAGGGGTTATTTATTGACCATGGCACGGGTGTGGTAGTGGGAGAAACGACAGAGATTGGCGATAACGTTACCATTTATCAGGGGGTAACGCTAGGGGGAACAGGGAAAGAAAAAGGCAAGCGACATCCCACAATAGGAAATAATGTGGTTGTGGGAACTGGCGCAAAAGTGTTAGGGCCCATCGTTGTGGGTGATAACGCCAAAATTGGCGCCGGTTCTGTTGTTTTAAATAATGTTCCCACGCACACCACCGTAGTGGGAGTACCCGGGCGAGTTGTTATCTATGATGGAGAACGTGTGCCATCGGTAGATTTAAATCATGTAAATTTGCCCGATCCCGTTGCAGAGATGTTGCATTGTTTGCAAAATCAAATTGACGACCTACGCTTCCAGCAAGAAAAGTGTATTAAGGAGGGGAAAGAGTTTGACCATTCGCGTCTTTAACACAGTTACACGTAAAAAAGAAGATTTTGTGCCCGTCAACGGTAACAAAGTAGGAATTTATGCCTGTGGCCCAACCGTTTACGATTACTTCCATATTGGCAATGCACGCATTTTTATTGTTTTTGATGTGATACGTCGTTATTTACGCTGGCGGGGTTTTGATGTTACTTTCGTGCAAAATTTTACAGATATCGATGATAAAATGATAAAGCGTGCCCATGAAATGGGCATTACAGTTACCCAATTAGCAGAGCGCTACATTCAAGCTTATTTTGAAGATGTGGAAGCTCTGGGGGTTGAGCCAGCAGATGTACATCCTCGTGCCACGGAACATATTACGGAAATGATTACATTAATTCAATCGTTGATAGCTAAGGGTATGGCGTATCACGTCGAAGGTGATGTTTATTTCCATACCCCAGCCTTCGTCCAGTATGGAGAACTCTCACAACAACCATTAGCTGATTTGGTTGATGGAGCAAGGGTGGAAATTGATGAACGCAAAAAGCATCTATTAGATTTTGTTTTATGGAAAAAACAAAAACCCGGTGAACCTGCTTGGGAAAGTCCCTGGGGTAAAGGTCGTCCGGGGTGGCATATTGAGTGCTCGGTGATGTCCATGAAATATTTAGGTGAAACATTAGATATTCATGCCGGAGGACCCGACCTTATCTTTCCTCATCATGAGAATGAAAAGGCACAAAGTGAAGGCTTCACGGGCAAACCATTTGTAAAGTATTGGCTGCATGCGGGGTATCTAAATATAAATCAACAAAAAATGTCCAAATCAACGGGAAACTTCATGACAGTACGTGATATCCGTCAAACTATAGATCCAAAGGTGATCCGTTTCTTTATGTTGTCTGCTCATTATCGCAACCCCATTAACTATTCCTTGGATTTGTTGCAGCAGGCACAAAGT
>JANKMV010000011.1:11544-15626 GCA_024650095.1 Bacillota bacterium
TGTGGTTTACAACCTGCGTGATCTGTTGCCAAAACTACCAGAAGATGATGATGCCTCTGCTCATGAAGTTGCGGCTAAAATGGTAGCACTGCAAACGTATCACCAGCGCTTTGTAGATGCGATGGATGATGATTTTAATACAGCGGATGCTTTGGCTGTTTTGTTTGATTTGGCGCGTGAAACCAATGCTTACCTTGCCAATCCCGCACCCTCGAAGACAGTGGTTGCAAAAACGTTGGCGTTCTTTGGCGAGACGGGTGATCTGCTCGGCTTTTTTGCCGACCAAGCTACTGATGATCTTACTACTAAGGTTGATGAGATGATTGCACAGCGGCAGACAGCTCGTAAGGCTAAGGATTGGGGCAAGGCGGATGCTATTCGTGATGAATTGCAAGCACTGGGTATTGTCTTAGAAGATACGCCACAAGGTATCCGGTGGCGTAAAAAATGATAGAGCCTTGGTCTCCCATTCTCTTAGCCTATGTTGGAGATGCTGTCTTCGAGCTTTATGTGCGACAAAAAATTGTCTCTGAAAAGGCGCTGCCCATTCGGCAAGTACATAAAAAAACAACGCGTTTAGTTCGTGCCAGCGGGCAGGATGTTGCCCTGCGAGCCCTTGAGTCTCACTTGACAGAGGAAGAGACTGACGTGGTTCGTCGAGGTCGCAACACCAAGAGTCGTGTTCCTAAGAATGCAGATATGTCAGTATATCGCCGTGCCACTGGGTTTGAAGCGCTATTAGGATGGTTGTATTTGCACAAAAAAATAGAGAGATTGGATCAGTTATTAGATATGATTGAAATTGGGGAGGAAGAGACAGAATGAAAGTGACGCTGTTAGCTCATACACCAGAGCCGGAAAAAATTGTGGCCGCTGCTGCGCGACTTTGCTATTCACCAGATGGTATTGATGTGTTACTCGATGGCTTAACGGAGGAAAAGAGCAAACGCTTTTTGGATAAGTTGGTTGAAATGGGGCATCTTTCTCCCATCGAGCATGTTTCTTTTACTTTTGCCGTGGAAGGTGTTAGCCGCACGCTATCGCATCAGATGGTGCGCCATCGTATAGGTTCCTATTCACAAAAATCGCAGCGGTATGTTGGAGAGGACGCATTTGATTATATTGTCCCCCCCTCCGTTGCTGCAAATGATGAGGCACAGCAAATCTTTGTGGAGCAGATGGAAAAAATTCGTACAGCGTATCAAACGCTACGGCAGCTCGTGCATCAAGAGGATGCCCGCTATGTGCTGCCCAACGCTTGCGAAACTAAATTTATTTTTACTATGAATGCACGTAGTCTACATAATTTTTTAAAACTCCGTTGCTGCAATCGTGCTCAATGGGAAATTCGAGCTCTGGCCGAAGCAGTTTACGCAGAAGTAAAAAAAGTAGCACCTACACTCTTCTCTAGTGCAGGTCCGGCCTGTGTGAGTGAGGGAACATGTCCAGAGGGAAAAATGACCTGCGGTCAAATTGCCATGGTTCGAGATAAATATCGCAACATGTGAGGTGTCAGAATGGAAGAAAAAAGAATGATTGAAGGACGTCGTCCTGTCTTAGAAGCGCTGAAGGCTGGTTCGCAAGTTACGCGTGTTTGCTTACAAAAAGGTGCTCATGGTGGCCCTGTGGAAGAAATCATCACTCTTGCAAAAGGGCAGGGAATCCCAGTAGAGTACTGGGAAAAAAGTAGATTAGATCAGCGAGCAATGACACGTAATCACCAGGGGATTATGGCAGAAACACCACCCTTTGCGTATGCGCCCTTTGAACAACTGCTTTCCCCTGCAGACGGTGAGCCACCGTTCCTTGTCATTCTTGATCATCTGCAAGATCCGCATAATCTTGGTGCTTTAGTGCGCACGGCATATGCGGCGGGTTGTCATGGAATCGTCATTCCCGAACGTCGTGCGGCACAAATGACACCCGCTGCCATACGTACGGCAGCGGGTGCAACGGAATATCTACCCATTGCCAAGGTTGTAAACATTGCTCGTTGCCTAGACCAGTGTAAGCAGGCAGGCTTATGGGTTTATGGCGCCGATATGAGTGGTGACAATCTTTATACAACGGGAGATTATAAGGGGCCCCTTGCCTTAGTGATTGGTAGCGAAGGGGAGGGGCTAAGCCGTTTAAGCAAAGAAAAGTGCGATTATTTAGTTCGCTTACCCATGAAGGGTGCCGTTGCTTCATTGAATGCATCGGTAGCAGGTGCGTTATTGCTCTACGAAGTATTAAGGCAGCGGGAAGGAATATAGTGTAGAGAAACGTGTCGTTATTAGGTCTGATTTCATCAATAGTCATCTCAATAGTCAAGGACGGTTGTCCGAAAGGTCTTGACGCTATTGCTTGCTCTACGTTATAATGTCGTTGTACGTTTATTCGTAAGGCTCTAGGATACGGAGCAACGATTCTTCAATCGTGGAGGCGATATAAGTGAGTGTAACGGCACAGGAAGTCCTTGGCCTAGCTAATGCCTATAAAAATTATGAAATACAAACCGACGAAGAAGTGGCCATGCAGGCTAAAGGCGGCTGTGATGTCGCGCTTGAATATTTAATTAATAAATATCGCAACTTCGTTAAAGCTAAAGCAAGGTCCTATTTCCTCATTGGTGCTGATAGAGAAGATATCATTCAAGAGGGAATGATTGGTCTGTATAAAGCCATCCGCGACTTTAAAGAGGACAAACTTTCTTCGTTTAGGGCATTCGCAGAGTTGTGTATAACAAGGCAGATTATTACGGCCATTAAAACAGCGACAAGGCAAAAGCATATACCACTAAACTCGTATGTGTCCCTTAACAAGCCGATCTATGACGAAGATTCGGACAGAACGTTATTGGACATCCTAGCTGGCGCAAAGATTACTGATCCAGAGGAATTAATGATTAATCGTGAAGAGTATAATAATATTGAAGTAAAAATGGGCGAAATTCTGAGTGACCTAGAATGGAAAGTTCTCATGTATTATCTTGAAGGTAAGTCATATCAGGAAATTGCGGTTGAATTAAAACGTCATGTCAAGTCCATTGATAATGCGTTGCAACGGGTTAAAAGGAAGTTGGAACGGTACCTTGAGGTCCGTGAAGGCTAACAAAGACACAACTTCCTACCAGTGTGAGAAGATACGGAGAGCAGCTGCTCTCCGTTTAGTCATTCTAGGGGGAACGCAGTATAAGAAGGACAGAATAATGTTACGCTAGAAGGTTGTTTCACTGGCTGACAAACAGGTGAAAATTGGCTATAGTTGTTGGTTGACATGATTATTTATGTGTTGTATAATCAAGAAGCTGTATTGGGCTGAACGTGCGGGTGTAGCTCAATGGTAGAGCTTCAGCTTCCCAAGCTGGTAACGTGGGTTCGATTCCCATCACCCGCTCCAACTAGTTGAAATGTCGCGGGGTGGAGCAGTTGGTAGCTCGTCGGGCTCATAACCCGGAGGTCACAGGTTCAAGTCCTGTCCCCGCAACCAAGTCTACTCGCTCACGTAGCTCAGTCGGTAGAGCACATCCTTGGTAAGGATGAGGTCACCGGTTCAATCCCGGTCGTGAGCTCCAAACATATGGCGGCGTAGCTCAGGTGGTAGAGCAGGCGGTTCATACCCGCCGCGCCAGGGGTTCAAATCCCTTCGCCGCCACCAATTATACATAATTCTTGGACAAGCCCGCAGGGCTCGGCCAAGTGTATTTTTTTATACTGCTATCAAATTATCGCTTGCAGTTAGCAAGCGGCTGATGAAACCAGTATCGTATACTCTTTTCTTATGGGTTCCAGGGTTGGCAAATTACTTGTGTAGGAGGTTAAAGGAATGGCAAAGCAAAAGTTTGAAAGGAATAAGACCCACGTTAACGTAGGTACAATCGGCCATGTCGACCATGGTAAAACCACTTTAACAGCGGCAATTACTTCATGCTTGGCAACTGCAGGTTACGCTAAAAAAACTGCTTTTGATGAAATCGACAAGGCTCCCGAAGAAAAGGAACGCGGTATCACTATTTCTACGGCACACGTAGAGTACGAGACAGAAAAACGCCATTATGCCCATGTTGATTGCCCAGGCCATGCTGACTATGTTAAGAACAT
>JANKMV010000120.1 GCA_024650095.1 Bacillota bacterium
GTAAAACCTAGATGTCCCTCAATGGTTGCTTGCTGCTGCTCTGAATGGAGCAGCAGCTTTTTGATATTGGCAGTTGGATGTAAATAAATGTTGTGTTTTTCGGAAAAATAAGCGATAGAGTCAAGAACAGGGCGGTTTAACAGGGAAAGGAGAATTTCACCATTAACAAACCTGTCACCGACAACCCTGCGATGTTCAAAAATATCAGGGAAAAGACCATTTTGTTCTAGAGTTATGGCACAGGCTAAACCAGATAACCCTGCACCCATAATTGCAATTTTGATTATGATCACCTTCTGTTTTTAGCGTTAGTATGGACGATTAGGTAACTTCTTACTCTGTACGATAAATTACATTATAATAATGGATCATCGTAATAATATAATGTCAAAGTTTACGTAAAGGAGCGTTTATTATGGGAAATAAAGAAACAATGGATGGAAATCAGGCGGCAGCCCATGCTTCCTATGCACTGACTGAAGTAGCTGCAATTTACCCCATTACGCCGTCGACACCAATGGCAGAAGGTATCGATGAATGGTCAGCACATGGCATGAGAAATATTTTTGACCAACAGGTAAAGGTTATAGAAATGCAGTCAGAGGCTGGAGCGGCAGCTGCGATGCGCGGTGCATTACAAGCCGGGTCCCTTTCATCTACCTATACTGCTTCTCAGGGTCTATTATTGATGATTCCCAGTTTGTATAAGATGGTGGGTGAAATGCTACCAGGTGTACTACATGTGGCAGCGAGGAGCATCGCTACCCACGCTTTATCCATTTTTGGTGATCACCAGGATGTTATGGCCTGTCGGCAAACCGGTGTGGCCTTGTTGGCGTCGTCTAATGTCCAGGAGGTTATGGATCTAGCTTGTATCGCCCATTTGTCTGCCATCAAAGCAAGACTCCCGTTTATCCACTTTTTCGATGGTTTTCGCACTTCGCACGAGCTTCAGAAGATTGACGTTATTGAGCATAGCAATATTCAAGAATTGGTAGATCAACAAGCACTTGCTGCATTTCGCAAGCGGGCTTTAAGTCCTGAACATCCCGTTGTCAGGGGAACTACACAAAATCCTGATATCTATTTTCAGCAAAGGGAAAGCCAAAATTCTTACTTTGATGCTGTGCCGGAAATTGTGCAGAATTACATGAATAGGCTGGGGAAAAAGACTGGACGAACGTACCATCTTTTCGAGTACTATGGTGCAAAGGATGCAGAATTTGTCATTATTGCCATGGGTTCGGTCTGTGATACCATCAATGAAACCATTGATTATCTCTTAGCGCAAGGGGATAAGGTGGGAGCAATTAAGGTTCATCTTTATCGGCCGTTTTCCGAGGAGCATTTGCTAGCATCTATCCCACAAACGGTAAAAAAGATAGCAGTGTTGGATCGGACGAAAGAGCCGGGAGCGCCTGGGGAACCCCTCCATTTAGATGTGGTTAAAGCATTTAATAAAAGAGTTAATGCACCCCTCATTGTGGGAGGGCGGTATGGGCTTTCCTCAAAAGACACCCGACCAGCGCAGATTATTGCTGTCTTTAATAATCTAAAACGTGCAGCGCCCCAAGACCGATTTACCATTGGTATCGTGGACGATGTGACACATATATCTTTGCCGGAAGAAGATATTGTGGATACTACGCCTGCAGGCACCATTAGTTGTCGGATTTGGGGCCTGGGGTCAGATGGTACTGTGGGGGCCAATAAAACAGCCATTAAAATTATTGGTGATCATACCGACCTGCATGTACAAGCATACTTCTCATATGACAGTAAAAAATCCGGTGGCACAACGGTATCGCATTTGCGTTTTGGCAAAATGCCGGTACAGGCACCCTATCTAGTCTATGACGCCGACTATGTTGCTTGCCACAACAGGGCCTTCCTTGCTCAGTATGACCTCGTTAAGGGACTAAAGAAAGGCGGTACCCTTGTTTTGAACTGTCCCTGGAGTAGGGACGAGCTAGAAGATCACTTACCTGCACAACTAAAACGCTATTTAGCGGAAAGTAATAATCAGTTCTACGTTATCGATGCTTTGGCTATCGCAGACGAAGTCGGGCTAGGCAATAGAATTAACATGGTGATGCAAGCAGTCTTTTTTAAGCTTGCCAATGTAATTCCCCTGGAAGAAGCATTGCGTTTGCTGAAGAATTCAATTGAAGAGATGTATGGCAAAAAAGGGCAGGACATTGTGACCATGAATTATGCTGCCGTCGATAATGCCTTAGAAGCCTTAATTAAAGTGGAGGTGCCACTCGCTTGGCTGGACGCGCAAGATGAAATGAAGCCTCACAAAGAAGAACCTGATTTTGTGAAGCGGTTGCAACGCCCCATGGCCAGGCACGAGGGGGATGAATTGCCGGTTAGCGCGTTTACGGGTATGGAGGATGGTACGTTTCCATTGGGTACCACGGCCTATGAAAAGCGTGGCATTGCTCCCATGCTACCGGAATGGCAGCTAGACAAGTGTATCCAATGTGGGCAATGTAGTTATGTCTGCCCACATGCAACCGTCAGAGCATTTTTGTTAGATGATGACGAAGTAAAGCGCGCGCCGGATACATTTAAAACCAAAAAGGCGTTGGGTAAAGGTGTGGAACAGCTACAGTATCGGGTACAGGTGGCCCCCTTGGATTGCACTGGTTGTGGCAACTGTGCAGATGTTTGTCCGGCTAAGGGTAAGGCACTAATTATGAAGCCTGCCGACCAGGAAATTGACATGGAATCAGAGAACTGGGAATTTGCTTTGACTGTGACAGCCAAAGGCGACGTACTAAATCCACATACCATAAAAGGATGTCAATTTGTAAGACCGCTATTGGAATTCAATGGTGCTTGCCCTGGCTGCGGTGAAACTCCGTATATTCGCTTACTGACACAACTGTTTGGTAATAGGATGATGATTTCCAACGCCACCGGCTGCTCATCCATCTGGGGTGCTTCGGCTCCCTCCGTGGCCTATACCACCAATGCAGAAGGCAAGGGTCCTGCCTGGATCAATCCTCTTTTTGAAGACGCAGCAGAGTTTGCTTATGGTATGTTCACGGGTGTTAAACATAGCCGAGCCAAATTAGCCGACCTAATGGAGAAGGCAGTAGCAGCTTCACTTGCTAACGAGGTGAAAGATGCATTTACGGCATGGCTTACGAGCATGAACGATAGTCAAGCAAATACTGTGGCAACGCAAAAGGTGATGGCTATCTTGGAGCAAGCAGAGTTTGCAGGGCATCCTCTACTGGAGGAAATCAAACAAAGCAAGGATTTTCTTAATAAACGGTCACTGTGGGCGATTGGTGGCGATGGGTGGGCCTATGATATCGATTATGGTGGTGTGGACCATGTCTTGGCCACAGGCGATGACATTAATATATTTGTTATGGATACCGAAGTCTATTCAAACACCGGTGGTCAGAGTTCAAAGGCAACTCCCACGGCCAGTGTGGCAAAACTAGCTGCTGCAGGTAAGCAAGTGCGCAAAAAGGATTTGGGCTTAATGGCTATGACCTATGGCTATGTTTACGTGGCGCAGATTGCCATGGGTGCCGATATGGGGCAAACCATGAAAGCGATTTTAGAGGCAGAAAGGTATCCAGGGCCATCCCTAATTATCGCCTACTCACCCTGTATTAACCACGGTATCAAAACAGGGATGGGTACTAGTATTATGGAAGAGAAAAAGGCAGTTGAATCTGGCTACTGGCAGATGTATAGGTATAACCCTAGTTTGCGAAAAGAAGGGAAAAACCCATTTATCCTAGATTCTAAGGAGCCAACGAAGGAATTTCAAAAATTTATCCACGGAGAAATTCGCTATACGCAATTAATGAATGTTTTCCCCGAGAGTGCAACTGAGATGTTTCAGTTGGCAGAGCAACATGCACGGGAAAGAGCAGAAAAATATAGACGGTTAGCAAAGGACGAAATACTATAAAAAAAAGAGGAAGGCATAGTGCCTTCCTCACTTTTTTTATAGGAAATTATATTGTTTGTCATTAACACGCTATAGATGAAAGCAGTACTGAAAGCTCGGAACGGTCAAGACCGTTCCCTACACTCTCTCGTGATTAGCAATGCACTACGCACCTTTCTTGCATTTGCTTACGTTAATTGTACAAATTTAATGGAGAACATGCCTTCAAGTGATAAGAGTTTATCAAGCGTTTTATCCGCTACAGGGCTATCCACTTGTAAAACCATGACAGCTTCGCCACCGATGGATTGACGGCCTACTTGCATACCGGCAATATTAATGTTTTCTTCTCCGAGGATGACGCCACACTTACCTACAACACCGGGCACATCCATATGATTGGTTACCAACATGTAGCGAGATGGTATGACTTCAATGCGGTATTGGTCGATTTGTACGATGCGAATATCATTATTGTTAAAGATGGTGCCGGCAATGGTTTGGATACCACCATCAGACCGCCTTATCGCCACTGTAATTAAGCTAGTAAAGTTCTCTACCGTTGTACTCATAACTTCGCGTACTTTGATACCTCGTTGCTTAGCGATAACGGGGGCGTTTACATAATTGACGGTATCTTCGAGAATGGTGGAAAGAAAGCCAATGAGAAAGGATGTGGTTAAAGGCGCGACAGGGAAGTTGGCAATGTTTCCATTATAATAGATATCAATGGCTTCTGCTTGGCCACCATAAACCTGGGTGAAAAAAGAGCCCAGCGTTTCCATTAAGGGCACGAAGGGTTTGACGTCAGCCAGTGTTTCTGGTGGGATGACAGGAACGTTTACGGGTGTAACAGGGGGTTCTCCCATGAGGATACTAATGACTTGCTCAGCGACCTGCACCGCCACATTCACTTGTGCTTCTGCCGTGGATGCACCCAGGTGTGGTGTGACAATAACATTGGGGAATTCACAGATGGGGTTGCAAACAGCCGGTTCTTCTTCAAAGACATCCAAGGCTGCGCCGGCGATTTTCCCAGAGGAGAGTCCTTCACATAGTGCGGTTTCCTCAAGAAGACCCCCACGGGCACAGTTAATGATGCGAACACCATCTTTCATCATGGCAATTTCTGCTGCACCAATCATATGGTGAGTAGTTTTGGTTTTAGGTGTGTGAATGGTTATGAAATCTGCTTTACGATAAATTTCCTCGAGGCTTGTCAACGTAATTCCCAGTTTCTCGGCGTTCTCTACAGAGATATAGGGGTCGTAGGCTAAAATATGCATTCCCATTACCTTAGCTCGTTTGATAACTTCACTGCCAATACGACCAATACCAATTACACCTAGTGTCTTCTTGTAAAGCTCTACCCCCAAAAAGTTATTTCGTTTCCACTCGCCTGCTTTTAGGGATGCAGAAGCAGCGGGAATATTTCGCGCTAGAGATGTCATCATGGCAATGGTATGTTCTGCAGCAGAAATCGTATTTCCCTCTGGCGCGTTAATGACAATAATTCCGTGTTCCGTGGCCGCGTCCACATCAATGTTATCCACACCAACGCCTGCACGGCCGATCACTTTAAGGCTCTTACCAGCTGCAATGATGGGGCGTGTTACTTTGGTCGCACTTCGTACAATCAACGCGTCATATTCAGGAATAATGGTAACAAGTTCTTCTACTGTTAGGTTTGTTTTAACATCGACCTGAGCTTTTTCCTGTAGTTTTGCAATACCTAACTCAGAGATTGAATCACTGACTAAAATTTTCACTTCTTTTCCTCCTCAACGCTTCCTATATGTAAAGCCTAGTGTGCCATCACTTGTATGCATACCCATATAATATCAAAGGGAGAGGTGTAACACAAGAATACTCCCCAAAAATGTAACTAGAGAAGCCAATGTATTTTTTCGATGCAGCTCACTGGTTTTGTTTTTACAAGTCTCGTATTTCAAGTAAGAAGACAAACATTTTGCGAATCTCTGGGGCAGTGAGTTACTACGAAGGATAAAATGTATGTTTTTACGTTTTATTAACATATTTTATTAGGAAATGAATTAAAATAATTGAAGTTGTACGCACGTCTGTCTCTGGGATGATTATATAACATACAAGGAGTGGAAAAAATGAAAACTAAAGAAAATGTAATGAGCGCTTTTGCTGGGGAGTCGCAAGCTAATCGCAAGTATTTAGCATTCGCCCTTAAAGCGGAAAAGGAAGGTTTTGATAATATAGCTCGTGTGTTTAGGGCCATAGCTGAAGGGGAAACCATTCATGCATTGAAACTTTTATCAGTAGCAGGCAAGGTGGGTAGTACAGCAGAAAATCTCGCAGAAGCATTGGCCGGTGAGAAATACGAGTTTAATACAATGTATCCTGAATTCATCGCAACGGCCAAAGAAGAAAAGCAGGAGGAGGCGCAAAAAATTTTTGAATATGCAAATGAAGCAGAAAAAGTACATGGCAAAACATTTGCCGATCTT
>JANKMV010000121.1:0-2375 GCA_024650095.1 Bacillota bacterium
GCTTTTTATGGTAAGAGTACATTGTACTCTTGTAGCCATTGGTTAATTTGTATCAGGTAGGCTAGAAGCTGCGGTCCACCCATTAATTGACCAAACCAAGGAAATTTGGCAGTGGCATCAGCTGAAGCAACGAAAGTGCGAACTTCATTTAGATTAATCAATTGATGAAGAGGAGCCTCCCCATCGTTAAGGATCGCATTCATCTTTGTTCGCACAGAGTCAAAGTAAGCCGGATGGTGAGTCTTGGGGTAGGGACTTTTTTTACGCATCAACACATCTTGCGGTACTAGCCCTGCTAGTGCCATGCGCAATACCGCCTTTTCTCTGCCCCCGTAGTTTTTCATCGACCACGGAATATTCCAAACGTACTCGACCAAGTGGTGGTCACAAAAGGGGACCCGCGCCTCCAATCCTACTGCCATGCTCATTCTATCCTTTCTATCGAGCAATGTGGGCATAAAACGGGTGATATTTAAGTAAAACATTTCTCTCATGCGCGCTTCCATGGGATCTTCACCCGCAAGACGGGGCACCTCCAACAGCGCTTGCTGGTAACGCTCTGCAACATATGCGCCCGGATTTACCATTTTTAGTACGTCTCCGTTAAACAACTGCATGCGTTGGTTGAGATTGCGGATCCAAGGGAAGGTGGTCGTAGCGTGCTCCTCCTGTTGCATAAACCAAGGATAGCCGCCAAATATTTCATCCGCACATTCTCCGGAAAGGACTACGGTCACATCCTTTTTAACTTCGCGACAGAAGAGGTACAATGAGGAATCAATGTCCGCCATCCCAGGCAAATCGCGCGCCCGCATGGCACCAAAGAGCAACTCTGCAAGCTCTGGCGAATCAATATATTTTGCATGATGTTGTGTCTGCAAATCAGTCGCAACGCGCTTTACCCAGTACGTATCAGCATTGGGCTGAAACAGACTTTGTTCAAAGTACTGCTCGTTCTCAAGATAGTCGATAGAATAGGTGTGGAGTGGCCCCCTACCAGCGCGAGTAAAGGTTGCTGCGGCAATGGCAGTTAAGGCACTCGAGTCAACTCCGCCGGAAAGGAAGGTCGCAACGGGCACATCTGCCACCAATTGCCGTATCACCGCATCCACCAATAACTGACGCACGGTGGCAACAGTTGTTTGCAAATCGTCCTCATGTCTTTTGCTTTCCAGCGCCCAGTAACACCTTTCTTCGGAGACACACCCATTTTCCACCGTTAGATAACAGCCTGGCTTTACTTCAGCAACATCTGTAAAGATGCCATGCCCAGGTGTACGGGAGGGACCCATCACCAACACTTCTGCCAACCCATCCGCGGTGAGTTCTGGCTTCACCAACGGGTTAGCTAACAACGCCTTTAATTCAGAGCCGAAGATAAAAGAATGGCCCCGCTTTGCATAAAATAAAGGTTTAACCCCTAGACGGTCCCTGGCCAAAAATAGTTTCTTGCTGGTATCCTCCCAAACAGCAAAAGCGAAAATTCCATTTAAGCGTTGTAAACACGCTTCTCCCCATTCAAGATACGAGGTCAATAACACTTCAGTATCCGAATGACCACCAAACACATACCCTCTATCTTCGAGCTCACACCGTAGCTCTGAGGTGTTATATAGTTCACCGTTATACACCAAAACGTACGTATTATTTCCCCTTCTTTGGACCATCGGCTGAACTCCACCTGCTGGATCAACGACAATTAAGCGGCGGTGCCCCAATAGAACCGTGTCAGAACACCAAAAACCACTGGCATCAGGTCCACGATGGGTCAGCGCATTCGTCATCCTCTCCAGCACATCTCTCTGCTCTGTTAGATTACGACGTTGATCAACCCAACCAGCTATTCCACACATACTTTTCCTCCTTTGCAACCTAGAAAACAAAATAGGTGCGTTTGCAGTATCGGTACAAAAAAAGGCGCTCGTATCATACGAGACGCCTTTGTCCTCCGGATAGAACTAGTATATGTTTTTAGCTAAAAAAAAGTGCTAACTACTTCAGTGCCTGCTTGATGCGATCCATGGCCTCCTGCAATCTCGCGCAATTGTTTGTAAGTGCGATACGGAAGTACCCTTCGCCATATTCGCCGAAGCCGCGCCCTGGTGTCAACACCACACCCGTTTCTTCCAAGATGTAGCTGACAAAATCGGTGGAATTTTCAAATCCTGCAGGCACAGGCACCCAAATATAAAATGTTGCTTTTGGTGCATCAATAACAAAGCCCATTGCCTGTAAAGCTCGGACGACTACATCGCGCCGCTCTTGGTACATCGCACACATATTTTTTTGGTGTGTAGTCATGGCTGGATTCGTGAATGCCTCCACGCCTGCATACTGAAGTGCTTTAAATGTGCCGGAATCAATATTGGTCTTAT
>JANKMV010000121.1:2385-6379 GCA_024650095.1 Bacillota bacterium
AACGGGATAAGACTTCCACGACTTCCGCTCGGCCGACAGCGTACCCTACTCGCCACCCTGTCATATTAAACGTCTTAGAGAGGGAGCCAAATTCGATACCTACATCTTTAGCACCGGGAGCCTCAAGAAAGGAGGTGGGCTTATAACCATCGTAGGTAATTTCACTGTATGCTTGATCGTGACAAACTATGATATTATGTTGCTGGGCAAACGCTACAACTTGACTGAAGAACTCTGGCGAAGCGTCAGCGCCCGTTGGATTATTTGGATAGTTTATAAACATTAGCTTAGCGCGGTCTGCTACGGCCGGATCTATGGCTGCTAAATCTGGCTTAAAGTCATTCTGAGCTAACAGTGGCATGCGGGAGACCTCACCCCCAGCAAACATGGTACCAATGCTATACACAGGGTAACCAGGATCTGGCACCAGATTCACATCTTTCGGATTAACAAAACAGGCGCTAATATGAGCGATACCCTCTTTGGACCCTAGCAACACACAAACTTCGCGCTCGGGATCCAAATCCACATGATGGCGAGTTTTATAATAGTCCGCCACCGCTTGTTTAAATGGCATGAGTCCCTCATCAGGGGGGTACGAGTGATTCCTAGGTTTCTGTACTTCTTCCATTGCTCGTTTAATTATGTAATTCGGCGTGGGCTGGTCAGGATCACCAATTCCTAATTTAATCACATCCACACCTTTTTCCTGCGCGTCACGGATCTTCTTATCAATTTCGGCAAAGAGATAGCGGGGTAATTGGTTAATTCTGTCTGCTGCTTTTATTTGTATCTTCATTGGAACAACACTCTCCTTCATTTGTTAAAAGTTGCGATACCTCTCCTTGAAAAACCTCAGTGGCTGGGCCACTCATATACAAATGATTATCTTCGCGCCACTCTATCCGAAGTGAGCCTCCTGGCAAATGTAGCGTAGCCTGGCGTTCCAGTTTACCATTTAAAACACCAGCCACCAAGACAGCACAAGCGCCAGAACCACAAGCTAACGTTGGCCCAGAGCCTCGTTCCCAAACGCGGAAGGAAGCTTCCGTGGGAGATATAATCTCGACAAATTCAACGTTTGTCTTTTTGGGAAACGATTCATGGCTCTCCAAAGCAGGTCCCCACAGAGCGAGGGGCACCACCTCGGTGTCCTGGCAGAAAATAACACAATGCGGATTGCCCATGGAAACCGCCGTCATTGAAAACGTTTCGCCGATAGCAGAGATAGCCTCCCCCACCACACGACGACGTACACCGCTAACGGGTACAAGGTGACTTTCCAAAATTGGTTCGCCCATGTCCACCTCCACTGTAGCCACACGATTCTGTGCATCCAGTTGTAGACGCAGTATCTTGAGACTATGAAACATTTCCATGGCAATGACCTTTTTTTTGCTTAATTTTCGTTCATAAAGATATTTGCCTATACAACGTAGAGCGTTACCACACATCTCAGCTTCGGTGCCATCTGAGTTGATAATCCGTATGCAAAATTGCGCAATCTTTGAAGGTTGCAATAACACTAATCCGTCAGCACCAACACCAAAGTTTCGATGGCAGAGCTGTCGTGCCAGCGCCGCAACATTTGTTAGCGCAAGGTCAAAATTCTCGATCACAATAAAGTCATTACCGAGCCCATGCATCTTAGTAAACTTCATGTTTTGCCCCCTTCACAGCTTCTGAGCATAACTGACTATTTCTGCTTGACAAGGCCAACGCAAAACCTTGCTATGCTACATTATAGCAAGAAGGTGTTTTTTGTGTCAATGGAATACGTTTTCTCTATGTGAAAAAATAAGCGTTTTCTGATGTTTCCCTATTTTTTCACCTTGCATAGAGGACTATGTATTTAGAGAAAAACTGTATATATAAATATAGAAAAAAAACGCCCTAGCTATAAATTGACATAGCCTGGCGCTTTACTAGCACTTACTTTATGCGGGGTCCTTGCCATTCCAACCCAAGGAAAGCGACAGTTTTTTACCCACATCCTGGACAATTTCAATAAGTTCATTGTTGAGATAATATGACGTAATGCGGGTACTAGGACCAGAAACACTAAGGGCCGCAATGACTTCACCACCATGCTTAATAATAGGCACTGCCACACAGCGCATATCTTTTTCTCGCTCACCCATATCCAAAGCATACCCTTGTTTGCGAATACGCTCCAACTCTTTTTTTAATATTTCCATATCTGTAATGGTTTCATTCGTATATGGTGTTAGTTCCAGTGTGGCTAATATCCGCTCCTGATCAGCAGGGGGGAGATAAGCCAACATCACTTTGCCCGAGCCAGTACAATGAGCTTGCCGACGCGTACCAATGGTGGAAAACATTTTAACGATTACAATATTGTTTGATTCCTTCTGATCAATATAAACAACTTCGCCATTATCTAGAATACTTATATTGGCAGTTTCATTACAGCGTTCCACCAGTTCGTCCAAGAAAGGACGGGCCGTTGAGCGTAAGTCTAGAGGATAAATGGAGGCTTGTCCTAGACTTAATAACTTTAGACTTAATTTATATTTGCTGGTGCCAACCTCTTGCTCTACATACCCTTTATAAATTAAAGTTGCTAACAAGCGATGCACAGTGCTTATTTTTAATTCCACCTGCTTTGCAATGTCGGTGATGGACATCGGTACAGCTTCTTCTGCAAGGATCTCCACTAATGTAAGGGCTCTTTCAACTGACTGAACAATATTTCCTTCTGTTTGCCCCTTTTCTTCAGATATCCGTTCCATCTTTACCCTCCTGAAATTAGAATATCTACTCACAATATGATGATCATCTTACATAACTTTAGAATAAGATTCCATTATTATATATTATGCTAATATTCAAGTGCTGTCAAGCAAACGCTAGCCTACGCTCTTTGCGTAGTAGGACGCCTTTTAAAAGAATGACAAATCTTCATTTGTTTGCAAAAAATTCATTCAACCCCTCTGGCTACATAAAAAAATACATAGATTGCTTTCCCGACTAGCATTTTCAGCATCCTAAAGTTTCATACCAAAAAAAAGAAGCACTGTAACTTGGTGCCCCTTCTCATCAAGTTCTATTCACCTACCTTGCACCTCCACCTTATTCCCTACAGTAGCACCTTCAGTCTACCGGGTAGTATGGAATATTCGATAGTATCAACTAGCTGCGGGAATAATTCTCCATCACAATGGGCCGGTGTGGGATGATCTAGTTGGATGCGAATTCGAGTCGTATGGATTTGGTGAATGCCTTCAGAATTTATATATGTTCCCTTGGGCGACATTGTTTTTGGCAAAATAAGCAATGTACTGATGGCTGTTTTTTTATACGCCAAAACGGCAGTAAGCTTGCCATCAAAGGGATCGGCATGGGGTGCCATAAAAAACAAACCACCCGTACGAGGTGCATTGCCCACTGAAAGTAGCGACAGTGGGCCGTCATAGCGTCCATCATCCCACTCTACCTGAACATTCCACGTTGGATGTTGAAATATTCCTTTCACAGCAGCCACCAAGTAACGAGGGATTCCTTTTACCCAGGTTATTTCTTGTTGTATTTTTGTAATATATGGTTCCAGCCCCAGTGCCGAATTATTGACAAAATACCGTTCTCCCGCTTTGCATACATCTAATGATTTAGTCTTGCCCGCGGCAATGATTTTGGCTGCCTCACTTAATTCCAGAGGAAGGCCCAAGTTACAGACCAAATCATTGGCGGTTCCCAGAGGCATAATGCCCAAGGTGCCCATATCATGCTCACCAAACGCTTGTGCCAAACCATTAACTACTTCCCCTATGGTCCCGTCACCCCCAGCAGCAATTACGGGGGAATAACCCTGCAAAGCTGCCTCCTTCGCCAACATCTCTGCTTGGCCATGGTATTGGGAGACAGATAGGGAAAAATCAATCCCAGCCGCTTTTAAACTTGCATTTGCTTCTGGCCATCGTTTCTGGGCATGCCAACGGTTTGAATAGGGGTTTAGTATTACTTTAGCCGTCAT
>JANKMV010000122.1 GCA_024650095.1 Bacillota bacterium
GCGTCTGCTTCCACTATGGGGTTCGTCAGCATGTCATTGAGAATTTCCAGGCTTTTACGTAATAGTTGATTTTCACCCGGCAGATATTGATCGTGAACTAAATCCACTGTGAAGGCCACCAGTTGACGCTCACCTTTTTTCACCACTTCTGCCATCAATTCTGTGCCATAAAGCTCCTCGAGTCGGAGGGCAAGTTTTTGCCTCGTAGGATAGTTAATACTCCCCCGTTGTAGGACTGACGGTAACAGTGCACTCTCCGTCACCCCATTCTCCTGGAGCGGGCGGTGAAAGATTAACTGCATTAAAATGGTTTTAAATTTCTTTGTGGGATGAATAAAAACATTGATACCATTTTGCAGGCGTTTCTGCTGAATTGTAGTCAATATTGTTCCTCCTTCGCCAACATTCAATTAGATTCCATTAACTGGACAAATACACATATTCCATTTTGCACTCTAGATTCCTGCCAGTGCTACTATTTTACGTATAATTCGCCCAATTATTTATCACTTTTGCTAGAGAAGGTAATTTGTTGCACAACTCTAGATGCTAAAATAATAATTGGCACCCCCGCATATAAAAGAGTAGTAGCGGCAGCCACCACACCGGAGTCGTTAACCAACAGTGCGGTTACACTCCCAGCTATGATGCCCAAAAAGCCTGCAGCTAAGGCAGGATACATCTTATGGATATCACGCAGCACTCCCCGCGGTCGATAAAATAAAACGGCCAAGACAGCCAAAAAAGCAAGCAAAGCTCGGCTCCACTGGGAATAGCGAATAAGCTTCAGATTCATGGTCCCTTTTCGCACAATAATATCACGTAGGGCAAGCCAGCCATCATTTTGGAGCAACACTAAGGTGCGACCTAAATGTGACTGTATATTCTGCGATACGCGCGTATTAATTAAAACGGCTAGAACTGCAACAGTCACCACTACAGAAAAAATGATGGCGCCACTTCGCCAGCTAAAACATAGCTGCATTAACACAGACAAAGTTACGAAAAATGCGATCATGGCCGTCAAGGTGCCGCCGAAATTAGCACCTCCTGCAGGAGCAACCATCAACAGGAGCACCACCATAAAGTAGGCTGTCACCAAGGTCAACAACAGCCGACGCCAGCGTGGCCATAGTGTTAGCACTGCCACAGCTCCCAATATTGTTGCGCCCACCCATACTCCCATATATTCGTTGCCAATGCCGTAATAACGGGCACCGGAAACTGGATCGTACCCCAGGACCGAAACTTTCATAAGTTGCGCACTGCGCATGACGTCCACCAAGAGCGATACCGACGTACCCATGGCCACCACGGCAAAACGTTCCACAGGTCCCTGTAACCACTGCTGTAAGCCATACACGGCTATGCTCACTGCAACTATAGTAACGGCGAACCCTGCTGTAAGTGACATTCTATCAAGGGGGAGATATAACAGTACCAGTGGAAACATCATCAATCCCAATAAAGCGCCCTCAAAACGCCGCATAGGGATGATGCGTATAAACATATTAGCCAGAGCACCCAAAACAAAGATGATCTGAAAAACAACATATGTTTTTAGCAGGGGAGCACGCAAGTGGAAAATACGATCAATCTCCACCTGCATTGCAAGCAAATCGGTGACATTTCCCCCCTTGGCCACACTGATGGGGCGCCCTAACATGGCAGTGGGAATGGATAGCCCCACCTGTTCTAAGATAAGCGGGGCAATATCAGTTACCGTTGCCAAGCCAGTCCGCCGGGTGGCGGCCGAAGTTAGTAACTGCTGCGGCGAAAAGGGGCCACCTAACGCTGCCAGTAAACCAAGGTTTGCCGCACCCATTTCTCCACTAGATGGTACGGCGGCTAGGAGCAAGAGGACATCATCTGCTTCCATCGTCTCAGACAGACGAGTCAAAAGCCAAGCTACGTCACTAAAAATAGCTGCTTCAATTCTCGTTGCCACCTCTTCTAGTAGCTGCGGGCGATACATTTCAAAACGGACGGTATCGCCCCAATCAATTAACACTACATCTGCTTCCGGGTACACATCCGTAAACTCTTGCCACATCTGCTCTTTATCTAGACGCACACCATAGGGAAACTCATCATCGTGGATTAGAATGGCGCTACCTATCTGCCCCAAATCTATTTGTCCTTCACTATCGGCAAGCATAGCTGCCGCCTCTCTGTTAAACTGCTGTGCATCTGCGTTACCAAGCAAAGCTGTTTTTTTACCAGCCTCATGTAGCACATTTCCCAAAAGTCCTGGTTGCACAGGGTAAGATAACGTTTGATTCACTCTTATCAGCTCAGCCATACCCACATGCAAAATCTTGCCTGTAGGTAGCAACCCTTGATGGCGGCTGAAGATCTTTCCTGCCTCCGTTCCGTTATATTCTTCCTCCTGCAAAAAGGCTAAACGAGTGTTATCCGTACCTAGCGCGCGCGAACCAGCCCCCAGCGTGACATAAAGATGTCTACCACTTCTACCACCAGCTGTTCCTGTGTTTAATAAACCCACCGAAGCCTTCTCTAACCACGGAGCCATACTATCATTTGCCGCCACTTGTTGTACGTCAACTCGGCTTAACGAAACAATAACAACTTTGCCTGCAGCTTCAGCGTTCTGGGGCAAAACCACCAGCATTAAGATGAGTAAACTAAATAAAAGTGCCTTTTTCACAGAGGACCGCCTTCCAGAACCCGTTGGTATATCCGTTTTGTATCGCCCATACTCTTCCGTTGGCTAAAGCGTGTCACATCAAGCTGTGCTTGTTTGGCTAGACGAGCGGCGAGCTGCGGCTGCACAAGTAGCGCTTCAATGGCTTTAGCTAATGATTTATCATCACTCGGGGCTACTAGCAAACCATTATAGTTGTCCTGCACCAATTCACTAAGCCCCCCCGTAGCACTAACCACAACCGGGCAGCCAGCAACCATCGCTTCCAACACGGCAATGCCCTGTGCTTCGCTCACAGATGGCATCACAAAAACTGATAGTGTTGCCAATAGCGCCGCCACGTGCTCACAATAACCTAAAAAGATAACCCGCTCTGTAAGACCTAACGTCTCCCGTAGTTGCTCTAGTGAAGAACGCAGAGGCCCCTCCCCCGCCACCACAAAGCGCACATGGGGGAAACGTGGTGCAAGTAGCGCAGTGGCATGCAAAAAGACATCAAGACCCTTTTGTGATACCAATCTCGCCACTGTTCCCACCACAAGCAAATCACCAGCAAACGGTAGCATTACGGGAGTTGCAACGTGCTTTGCCGTCATTTCAATGCCATTGGGTATAACAGAAATGTGTTTTTCACTAATTTGGAGCGATCGTACTAGCTTCTTTGCTAGCCACTGTGAGACGGTGATATACTCGGTCGTCCAGCGAGCGAGGATTCGCTCCATTACTACATAGAATTCGGGTAAACGTGATGATTGTGCCTGTGCAAAATCACTATGTAGGGTTACTAAACAGGGAATCTTGCAAAATCGAGCCACCGGTCTCGCCACAAAAGCAGCTTTAAAGCCATGGGCATGGATCATCTGGAAGGAGCCTGCTTGCACTATTTGTGCAAGTTCGCGCATCGTTCTTAGATCAGCAACTGGATCTATGCATCCCGTTAAAGGGACTCCCCTGACATGACAAGGCAAAGCATGGTAGTCAGCCATCCGTTCGCTTGGACATGCAATGGTAAAGTCAAATTCAGCAGCTAAATACGTAACCATGGCCTTGATATGTGTTCGAATACCACCCGTAGCAGGGCGCACAACTAAGAGGATCTGCATTTTATTCATCGCATCACCCCACACTTTTTTGCTATAGTATATCCAGATCTACCTAAAAAACCCTCTACTTGCTAATTTCGCAGTATGGCCCGTTCGTCCGGTGCGTGTTCATTGACTTTTCCCTAGCAAGGTGCTATGATAGACTATGCAATTTGTGCCCGTAGTGAAAGGGATATCACGCAGGCCTCCGGAGCCTGAAGTCAGGGTTCGAATCCCCGCGGGCACACCATTTAGAATACAAAAAGCAGTTGCCCATGTGCAACTGCTTTTTTTGGCACTGCCTTGAATTAATTCGCTTGCAATGAGCAAGCGGCTAAGGTAGGCAGTATTGAAAGCACGCGTTAAGGAAATCGAATAAGCGCGCTTTCTTACACTGCCTTGAATTAATTCGCTTAATTATCTCGTAATTTCTTTTGTACCATCTTCACGACTGGCTGATACACTGCAGGAAAAGGAAGTACATCCATTTCCTCAACTGTCACCCAACGCCAGCCATCGCCTTGTGGCTGCACTTCCCCTGTAGTTTCTCCCAGGACTATGCTAATTTGCCAACGCAAATGACTAAATTCATGAGTTAGTTGAAAAACGTCTTTAGCCAGCGTAACCGGAGTTGACAATAATGAGGAGAGCTCCACATCAGTATCGTCTGACGTAACCACATTGGGAAACTCCCAGAGCCCATGCAATAATCGCTCTTTCCTACACCGAATAAGACATTTTTGTGCCTGTAACAAAACTACAGCTGTATACTGCTTAATTGGCAAGACTTTCTTCTTCTTTTTAACGGGCAAGGCTGCGGCAATGCCCGCTTTACGGCCTTCACACAGCTTGGCAACTGGACATTGTTCACACCTCGGTGCTCGCGGAATACAAATCAATGCACCTAATTCCATGATCGCTTGATTATAATCGCCTGGACGTGAAGGATCTAACAAATGCTGGGCAATGCGCTGCATTTCCCTTTGCATTTTTACTTTGCTCGTGTCCTCTGTAATGGCAAACAGCCGACAAAGGACACGACGTACATTCCCATCCACCACCGCTAACGGCTGATGGTAGGCAATACTTAAAACGGCCGCCTGCGTATACTCACCAACTCCAGCCAAACCACCAAATTCCTTGGCTGTATCTGGAACTCTTCCCCCATATTGACAATCCACCTCGCGCACAGCCTGCAAAAAATGCCTCGCCCGAGCATAATAGCCCAGGCCTTCCCATAGTTTAAGGACTCTCCCCTCCTCGGCCAGCGCAAGCTTCTGCAGTGTGGGGTATTCACTGATAAAACGCTTGTAATATGGGAGAGCAGTTTCAACACGTGTTTGCTGAAGCATTACTTCGGAGAGCCAAATCTTATATGGATCACTTTCATTACGCCAAGGCAAGTCGCGGCGATGGTCATCATACCAAGATAAAAGCTTCCGGCACCAACCGGAAGCTTTTTTATTATTAAGTCCTCTGTTTTGCATCTTTTTTCTCCGTCCATACTTTTAGGATGTAATCTAATATTTTTTCTTGATCTACTAGTGATAAATCGGTAAAGCAAACGCCCGCTACCGTTTGGTTCTGATCCCCTGGCTTAAGGCGCACTACCCGCGCTGTGGCCTCGAGGACATGGTCCACTTCGTCTAAAGGAATCCAAACACTTATTTCTGTTCCCACGGGCAATGCTACTGCAACGAGGACACTTGCACCCCCCCGTGAAAGGTCCAATAGACATGCCTCATGCCAGTTCTGACCTAGTGGGCCACTTGGTTGCTCTGCCAGCATATAGATAATTTTAGACGTCTTTAGACGGTAGTCACTTCGTTGTTCTGTCCGCACAAGCGGAGTAGATTGTTCCACCGATACCATAGCTGGATCTTCTTGACAACTTGAAACTGCAGCCGCAAACGAATAAATTCCATCATCGGGCACCACAAAAGAAAGGGTGACAACCGTTTCAGGTTTCAATTTTTGTAGAGGTTGAACTGCAGGTGGTGTTATTCTTAAACAAATCGTCTCGCCCTGTATATCCACTACCTCTGCTCTGCAGATCACGTCAGCGTGGCTATCCTCAATCGTCACCTGCTTACCAAGCGCTATTTTCTTTTGTTGCACAGCTCCCATGATGGTAATTGGCACAATAATCCTCCCAAACTCATCGAATTTCGCTTAGCCTCTCAGTTAAGGGCATAGCGGTGAGTGCTCTTATCTCGTGTAATGTTATTTCGGCAACTTTCAACTTTTTTCCTGTGTGCTAAACAAAAAATTTCATAAAACTTGCCATTTATATGCAAGGGAATCTATTCATTTTCCGTTTCCTGCGAAAAAACGTCAACCTGTAGAGGAAGCGGATGTTCGATCAGCACGGAAAACATGTGAGCATCGGCAACAGGTCGTTTCCCTGCCAAAAGAAATTTTCCATCATTAATTTGTGCATTAATTGTAAATGTGCTCATCAGTTCATCATCTAGATAAATCTTGGTGGTTTCCCCTTGTCGCTCCGCTGTTTCTTGCTTAAAGGCATCTTTTGCTTGGTGGTTTAACGAAAAAAGAACAGCATCCTGATTTTGCGTGGTCTGATAGGGT
>JANKMV010000123.1:0-4639 GCA_024650095.1 Bacillota bacterium
AACTCAGCAAAGGTTTTCATCAGGAGGTCTTTGTCTGCTATATCCGCTTGGATAAAAGTAAACTGCTCTGAGGGTAGGAGCTGTTCTAGTCGTGCTGACTTTAGCTTTACGTCATAGTAGTCATTTCGACTATCAATGCCAATTACGCTGCTGCCCTGTTCTAAAAGTTTCTTGGCTACGTAATAACCAATAAATCCCGCAGCTCCGGTGATTAGGTACGTCTTGTTGGCATCGTTTTGCATTTATTGCGTCTCCTTTTATCCCTGGATAATAATTTAGCTTCTGCCTATTGAGTAATACTCTACTTGTGCTTCCTTCATAGCTGCCGTACTGTAAATATTCCTACCGTCATAGACCAAAGGCGTTCTCATCAGCTTCTTATATGCCTCTGGTTCTATCTCTTTAATTTGGCCCCATTCAGTAAAGATAAAGCAGACATTGGCATCGTCTAGTGCGTTTTCTATCTGTTCAACATAGGTGATGCTGCCAACGCCGTGTTTACCTGCTGGATATTTGCGCTTAAAATTCTCTTTTCCCACGGGGTCATACGCATAAATGTCTGCCCCTTGCGCTAACAGCAAGGGCACATTATCTAGGGAAGGGGCTTCACGCAGGTCGTCAGTACCCGGCTTAAATGTAAGGCCAAGTACGGCAACCTTGAGTCCACTAAAGGTAATAAGTCTTCTACATGCTTTTCTATAGAGGATTGTCTTCTGGTCTTTATTTACATTAATAGTTGCTGTGACCGTTCGCAATTGATAGCCGTGTTGTTTGGCTAGATACTCCAGTGCCGTTGTATCTTTGGGGAAACAGGAACCACCATAACCGATGCCAGCATTTAAGAACTTGCTACCAATTCGTTCATCATACGACATACCGCGGGCCACGTCCTGAATATCCGCGCCCACCAGCTCACAAAGGTTGGCAATATCGTTCATATAGGATATTTTAAGGGCTAAAAAGTCATTGGAAGCATACTTTATCATCTCTGCGGATCTTCTATTGACAGAAACAATCGGTAGCTTAAAGGGCTCATAGATCTTCATCAGTCTTTCTTCTGCCCATGTACTTTCCGTACCGATAATAATCCTAGCCGCTTGCAGTGTATCACGTACCGCTGTCCCCTGGGCCAAAAATTCAGGGTTAGATGCCACTTCCACTTTAACATCATGAACGAGAAAATCCTGTATAAACTGCTCCACTTTATCATTTGTACCTACAGGAACTGTGGACTTCACCACAATCAAGCAGTCGTTTTCGATGGTTTCTGCAATCTGCCTGGCGACTGTGGCAATAAAAGAAAGGTTGGCAGAGCCATCCGGCTGCTCTGGTGTTCCCACACCAATAAAAACAGCATCAGCATCTTTATAGGCAGATTGATAGTCTGTGGTATAGGTAAGACGACCAGCCGCATAATTCTTCTGCATCAATCCCTCTAAGTCTTGCTCATAGATGGGAGATATGCCTTGCTTCATGATATTAATCTTCTTCTCATCGATATCAACACATGTGACGCGGTGGCCGACTTCAGCTAAAGACACACCTGATACTAAACCGACATAACCTGTTCCTGCAACTGCGATTTTATACATAGAATACTTACCTTTCTTTCTTGTAATTTAGATTAAAATAAATGCATCTCACTGGTAACTACACAAAAAATCCAGATAACGTTACCTGGCCCAATGGAGCCGCTTTAGTATCTTGCCCGTGAACTTAAATCTCACCGTTAACATCATGGTGAATCCAATGACTATGAACCCTTTATCTTCATGAAGAAGCAACCTCATCAATTACGGAATACATCTTCTCATAATAATTGATATAATCGCCTGAAGCGATATTCTCAATCCACGCAGTATTCTCTAAATACCACTGAATTGTTTCGTTTATACCTTGCTCAAATGTATATACTGGTTTCCACCCTAATTGAGTTGTAATCTTATTGTTATCAATGGCATATCTTCTATCATGGCCTGGACGATCTTTAACGTACTTAATTAAGTCTTCAGATTTCCCAAGAGCACTGATAATCAGTTTCACAATTTCAATGTTGGCTTTTTCATTGTTTCCACCAATATTATAGATCTCACCATCTTCGCCTTGATGAAAGACCGTATCAATAGCTGAACAATGATCAGATACATGCAACCAGTCTCTTACCTGCAGACCATCGCCATAAACAGGCAAACACTTTTCCGTAAGACAGTTATTGATCATTAGTGGAATTAGTTTCTCAGGGAATTGATATGGCCCATAGTTATTACTACATCTAGTAATGTTAACCGGCATTCCAAATGTTTCATTATATGCTCTTACTATCATATCCGCACTAGCTTTCGACGCAGAATACGGGCTGTTTGGCATAAGCGGCATAGTCTCTATGAACATTCCTGTTGCACCTAAAGCACCGTACACTTCATCTGTAGATACCTGAATAAATTTTACTTCATGTTTGTATTCGTTACAGTACTTATCTGTAGGATTAACTTTCCAGTATTTCTTAGCAACATCAAGTAATACTTGAGTTCCAATAATATTAGTTGTTAAAAAAACTTCAGGGTCTTCAATACTACGGTCCACATGGGATTCTGCAGCAAAGTTAACAACAGAAGTAATGTTATGTGATTTGAAAATTTCCTCAATTTTCTTACGATCTCTAATGTCAGCCCTTATAAAAACATAATTGTCATTATCAGAAATAGTTTTCAGATTTTCAAGGTTTCCTGCATACGTCAGTGCATCTACATTTATAATATGATACTCGGGGTATTTTTCTAACATCAGCTTCACAAAGTTACTGCCGATGAAGCCAGCGCCACCTGTAACAAGAATCTTTTTCATTCTTTGGCCTCCTTAACAAGAGACAAAATATACTTTCCATAATCCGTCATCTTCATTTCTTCACCTAATATTCTCAACTGCTCAGTAGTAATAAAACCCCTTCTCCAAGCAATTTCTTCAATGCATGAAATATAGAATCCTTGACGAGACTGAACTGCCTCAACATACTCAGCTGCTTTTATCAATCCCTCTGGTGAGCCCGTATCAAGCCAAGCCATACCCCTTCCCAGTAGCTCAACTTTCAGTGATTTCCTTTTGAGATATTCATTATTAATTGATGTAATTTCGATTTCACCACGTGCAGATGGTTTTACATTCTTAGCTATATTCACTACTTGGTTATCATAAAAATATAGTCCTGGAACAGCATAGTTAGATCTGGGATTTGCAGGTTTCTCCTCTATTGACACAACATTATTACTCTGATCGAACTCTACAACTCCAAATTCATGAGGGTTTCCTACTGGATAGCCAAATATTGTTGCGCCCTTATCGTTTTGCTTTGCGTGTTCTAATATTGGCGAAAATGATTGCCCGTAGAAGACATTATCTCCTAGGATTAGGCAGACACTATCATTATCAATGAATTCTTCTCCCAAGATAAATGCATCAGCTAAACCTCTTGGTTTCTCTTGCACTTTATACTTTATTGAAATCCCTAGCCTTGATCCATCTCCTAGCAATTGTTCGTAAGAGCTTATATCTTGGGGTGTGGAAATAATTAAAATTTCTTTAATACTTGCGAGTAATAGTACAGAAAAGGGATAATATATCATTGGCTTATCGTAAATGGGCAAAAGCTGTTTAGAAACCACTTTTGTCATCGGATACAACCGTGTTCCTTTCCCTCCTGCGAGTATGATACCTTTCATAAATAACCCTCCATTTATTGATTAGAGATTAAGTGCTTTAACCCATTCAGCTGTTTTAAGAATACTGTCTTGAAAATTTGATTTACATTCGAATCCAGTATCGTTATATAGTGCATCAAGGTCAATTAGAGAATAGTCAATATATGATGAATCGTTATACGTTCCAAAGTTTAATTCAATACTAGGATTTATTACATCTCTAACATCTTCAATAATCTTTTTAAATGTTTTTAATTGTCGGTGTCCAACATAATAGTCTTGGAAGTTTTTACCCTGTGCTGCAACAGTAACTAATCCATTAATAAGGTCATCGATATACACCCAGTCATGCTTGTTGTTCCCTTCGATTAAATTAGGGCTTTCCCCAGACAGGAAAGTACTTATAATGCGATTAGTAGATCTTAATGAATAGTCCCCTACACCATAACAATTTGTCAATAGTATCGTATTAAAGTGCATTCCATTGTTTTGTGCAATTGTTTCGCATAGTAATTGAGCTGAATGCCGAGCAGCACCATATATTGAACATTTTCTATGTTCCTTATCATTTCCGTTACTATTTTTCTGATATTGATAACTGGTACCAACGAGTATGAATTTATTACAATTTATGTTCACTGCCTCGGTTAATGCATCACAGCAATACTTAGTATTTAACAATTGCGCAACATAATTTTGATTGTCTTCAGGGTAACGAGCGTGATTTGCTAGATGATAGAATACATCAATTTTTTCACCTTGAAGTTCCCCATGTAATCCTGATATATTTTCTAAGTCAATTTCAATCGGCACAAGCTCACCAAGTTTACTTAAATCAGTAATCTTCTTTTCATCTCTAACAACGGCATAAACCGTCTTGCCTTCTTGCAATAATTTCTTCGTCAATGCTTTTCCAATGAACCCTGATGCGCCAGTAATTATTA
>JANKMV010000123.1:4649-6288 GCA_024650095.1 Bacillota bacterium
CCTTATCCATTTAGTCGTTCACCTTTATAGTTAAATTGCAATCACTATCCTTTAACAAAGGGGCTTTCTTATCTTTTTCTGATAGTATTGGTTCTTTAATAGGCCAGTCAATGCTAATATCTTGATCATTCCAAGCAATCGCCCTATCAAAGGTTGGCTCATAGAATTCATCCACTTTATATAATACTTCGCAATTATCTGTGAGGGTTAAAAAAGCATGACCAAAACCATTTGGAATCCAAATCTGTTTATTATTCTCTTCTGACAGTTCTACGGCTAGCCATTGTTTATACGTTGGAGAGTCTTGCCTAAAATCCACCACCACATCGAGGATTTTTCCTCTAGTGCATCGAACTAACTTTGCCTGGGGTTTGGGGTTGTTTTGGTAATGTATTCCCCTTAACGTTCCTTTTTTCGTGGTCTTGCTGTGGTTGTCTTGTATAAAAACAGTTGTAATTCCATATTCATTTAGTGTTCTTGCAGAATATGATTCTGAATATGAGCCCCTGTAGTCGCTAAATACTCGTGGCTCAAGAATTTTAACTCCTTTAATTTCAAGATCGGTAATCTTCATTATTACTCACTCCCTCGAATTTTTTCAATTAGTCTGGCTTGGCATAATATCTCATCATATAGTTCTCGTCTAACTTCACTGTGATTAATTCCGCAATAAAAACGATTAATCGAACCGAGAAATTGGTCATCGGCAGCTAGTTGAATTGTTTTTTCCTCATTGCCAATTTTTAATATTAGTGTTGGCTCGAATTCGTCACCCGCTGTAAATATTCTAGTAGCAAGTAAAGAGCCTTCGCTACCCCAAATTTCCAATTCACATTTATAAGAATTATCCATTCCAAATGATACCTGGGCAACTTGTCCCTCATTGTTTTCGAGTGTAGCCGATCCATATAAATCCACATCAAACTCGGGAGAATAGTTTAGCTTTGAAGCAGTGACAGTTGTCGTACAACCAAGTAAATTTACCGCCAATCTTAGCGGATAACCGCCACAATCTAGTAAAGCCCCTCCCCCTAATTTTTTGTCATATCGAAAATCATTAGCTTCACGTTTCGGAAATCCAAATGCTATTCTATATAATCGAACATGTCCAAGCAATCCATCGTTAACGATTTCTTTGATTCGCTCCAATTGGCTGTGATAAATAAACATGTAATTCTCGTGAACCGTAAGTTCCTTAGCTCTTGCTAAGTCAAGGATCTCTTTTGTATGCTGTAACTCTATTGTAAATGGTTTTTCTAATAATACATGTTTGCCACGTTTTAAGGCCTTCATTGCCCACTCATAATGGAGTGCTGGTGGTAGTGGTACATAAATAGCGTCAACTTCTGAGTCCTCAATTAACTCATTATAGCTATTATAACCCTTACCTCCATACGGTTTTGTAAATTTTTCAGTATTAGAATATACCCTAGAGGCTACGCCGGTATATTTAAATTCACTTTGTTTTAGTAATGCTGGCAAAAACCTACGAAAGGCAATATCTGATGTTCCCATAATTCCAAGCTTTATTTTCTCCATTCTACACCTCCAATAATGATAGTAAATTACGAAGCTGAATGTTTAAACAATTATTCTCAATACCGAGGTAACAAAGGATATACTTGACGCACAAGGTTAC
>JANKMV010000124.1 GCA_024650095.1 Bacillota bacterium
ATCTGGGTGGCAAGCCCTTGATTTTGCATTGTCGGATATGTAGCGATCGCATAAATATTGAAACAGTTACACCCAATCTTTAACAACTACCGTTTGTATAGGCCGACTGTCTGGGTAACTCGTTCATGGTAGTCCAAACCAATAAAAACACTTTTGTGCATTTACAAAAATTCGTACTCATCACAAGAACGTGTGCTTGCAAAATGCAAGTGATATAATTTTCGACCGAATCAAAATAAAGAAAAAAGGCACAACTTATGTGGCTTTTTCAGGTTTTGTTTTGAGATCCCGCAATGTTGTCTGCCAACTCAGTAAGATAAATCCAGCGTTCCATTTTTTGCACCAACGCTTTTTCAAGTTCCTCTTTCTGAGGCAGTAATTTTCGTAAACTAGCATAGTTACTGGCCTCAGTTTGAATCTTCCTTTCCAGCACCTGAAGCTGCTCCTCAAGATCAGCGATAGCATCGTCAATTTCATCATATTCGATTTTTTCTTTATACGTAAATTTAGGTATTTTTTGCTTAGACGAAGAACTTTCTATTGAATCAGTAATAGTCTTAGTTTTTTGATCTTTCCTCTCAGACAAACGCTGATCATTTTCTGCTTTTTGTGCTGTGGCACTCTCTAAATAATCACTATAACCGCCAACATACTGCTTCAAAGTTCCGTCACTTTGAAACTCAAAGATCCGATCGACCACTTTATCTAAAAAATAACGATCATGGGATGCAACTACCACCGCACCATTGAAGCTCTCTAAATAATCTTCCAGAATCACCAGCGTTTCAATATCTAAATCATTAGTAGGTTCGTCAAGTAACAAAATATTGGGAGCATCCATGAGAATCCTCAGTAAAAAGAGTCTTCGTCTCTCTCCCCCAGAAAGCCGATTAATACTATTCCACTGTAAGTCCGGCGGGAAAAGAAACTTCTCCAACATCTGTGCAGCCGTTAAGGTTCCCTCAACAGTTTCGATGTTTTCGGCAATTCCTCGGACATAGTCGATCACCCGAAGCGTTTTGTCCATCTCTTCGCTCTCTTGCGAAAAATAGCCAAGTTTAACCGTTTCTCCTTTAATGAGCGTGCCCTGATCGGGGATGACCTCACCGACAATCATTTTCAGTAGAGTGGATTTACCACAGCCATTTTTGCCGATGATCCCTATTCTGGCATCACGGAGGATAATATGGCTAAAATCTTGAATGAGTTGCTTCTCACCAAAGCTTTTGGATACACCGTTAATTTCCACAGTCTTTTTGCCAAGGCGAGTTGTCATCGAACTAATAGTAAGTTTCTCACTTGCTGTAGGCTTTTCCCTTGCCTGTAATTTTTCAAATCGCTCTATTCGTTCTTTACTTTTTGTGCCGCGGGCCCTCGCACCACGCATTATCCATTCCAATTCTTTTCTATATAGACTCTTATTTTTTCGTTCTGTGCTAATTTCACTTTCTTCCCGTTGTGCTTTTAACTCTAAATATTGAGTATAGTTTGTTTGATAATTGTAAAGATTTCCTCCGCTAATTTCAACAATTCTAGTAGTGACACTATCAAGAAAATAGCGATCATGGGTTACCATTAATATGGCCCCCGCATACTTGCGAAGATAATTTTCCAGCCACAAGATCATCTCGTTATCCAAGTGGTTTGTTGGCTCATCAAGGATGAGAATTTCGTCTGTGTTAATCAGAGCACTCGCTATGGCAACCCTTTTTTTCTCTCCGCCAGATAAATGACTGACATCTATAGAGAAATCAGTAAACCCCAGCTTAGTCAAAATTGATTTAGCCTCGTACTCTTTCGATTCTAACGTTTCAGTGGACGCACCTTTAAATACTTGTTCCAAAACAGTTAGCTTTTCGTTATAGATTGGATTTTGAGGTAAATAGCCTATCCTTACATCGCCAGCCTTACTAACCGTTCCGCTGTCAGGTAGTTCAAGTTCAGCTATAATCTTCAAAAGGGTAGATTTGCCGGTGCCATTAATCCCAATCAGACCAATTTTATCTCCCTTATTTAAATATAAGGTAATATCGTCGAGTAGCTTTTTATCGCTATAGCTTTTAGTAATTTTTTCTGCAGACAATAATATCAAGAATAACGCACCTCTCATTATGCTCTACCTAATATTCCTCTTACACAGGCCTACGTAACTCATCCTACCTATAACTTTTGTTACTATTATAGTGTAAGCTAATTGTATGTAAAACACAACATTCTATATCACGTCCAATACGCAAGCAAACCCCATAACAAATGGCCCAGGATTATAAAAATTTAGCCCCCTCTATAATCTCGAGTTAGATAATTTATAATTGCATTTTTTAAAGCTTTCACACCAAGATTTGAACAATGCTTTTTAGCGTCAGGTAACCCCCCCAGGGCCTCTACAATATCATCCTCATTAATCTCAAGTGCGTCTTTTATGGTCTTACCTTTAGCCAATTCAGTAGTCATACTACTTGTTGCTACTGATGCAACACAACCAAAGACAAGAAAACTAATGTCTTTAATTATTCCATCCCTAACTTTAATATATATTGTCAACATATCTCCACATTCTGAATCGCCAAATGTTCCTTCGCCATTAGCATCATGCATTTCCCCTACATTTCTCGGACACGAAAAATGTTCAATCACTGTATCGTTATAACTCGGTTGTTCAGACATTACTTCATCTCCTCTTACTTAAATAAACGTTTTGATTCTACTCAGCACGTAAATATCCCTATCGTAGGAGTATCGCTCCCAATATTAATAAAAACAAGACTCGCAACTTACATTATTATTTATGTCTACGATTACTCAACTACAAAGATAATATTTTTTTGCACATATGTCAATAATTTATTATCGCTACAGTGCCTCCTCCACGACCATTATATCGTGGCCCCCAATGTCTAGACACATATTTTATAGTTTTACGCGACACAGGGAAAAGGTTAATCGAAGAGCCTTTGTCAATGAAAAAGTAGGCAGTATACCCAAAAGGGACTGCCTACTTCTATATAAAAATCGTTTAATAAACCATCTTAAAGATGCGGTATTTGTACTAAGACGGGTATTTTACAAAAACCTTTGTCCCTAGTAACATACGCATGATTACTTTGCGGAGAATTGAGCGGCATTAGCACCTGCTTCGCGACCTGATAATAAGACCCAGCCGTGAGCGGCTCCCCCGTAGGTTACATATGGAACCTGTGCAGAGAAAAGGACGCCCATGGAATCTTGGCCTACAGCGTATAAGCCGGGAATGGCGTTGCCTTTTGTATCCAGAACATTCATGTTAATATTGATATCCAGCCCTGCGCATGTTCCATAGATATAGGCGGCGCCTTTAATGGCGTAAAAGGGGCCTTCCGCACCGATGGGAACAAGGAATTCAGCGGCCTTGCCAAAAGGATCTTCCTCAGTTCCGTCGGCATAACTATTATACTTTTCTATTTCTTCTACTAATTTGCTCATTTCAAGTTGCTCGGCCAATGCTTCTAGCGTGTCTGCAGTATATACAGCACCTCTTTCTACAGCAACAGCGAGAATTTGCTCAATGTTTTCAACGGGTTCCCCCACTTCCACCGTGCCACCTTGGTTGACATACCTAGGTTTCATGACGTAAGCTAGGCCCTCGCTCTTATATTGTTGAATTTGGTCATTGGAGAAAATGTTGTAGTAAATGGGGCCAGCTTGCCAGCTGTCAAAGGCGATATTCCCGCCTTCATTAAGAAATCTTTCCCCATCGGGACCGACAATAATGGTGTCCGGACTCATAACCAAGGACTCTAATACAGCTTTATCGTCTGCGGTAAGCGCGTCGTCACGGATTACGACTGCATTGGAAGCAACATGCTGCATGGGAGGCATGTCAATATTATAGACATCTGCACCGACATCAAGAGCCATTAGTATGCCGGCACCATCATTTTGATTCATAGCGTAAGTCCGCCATTCCGTTCCACCAAGATAGGCGCCCAGTAGTTCAGGATTGCCCGCAAAGCCGCCGGTGGCAAGAATCACGGACTTGCCGTGCACTTCATAGGTCGTTCCATCATAGTAAGCGGCCTTTACGCCGGTAACATTACCTTCGGCATCTGTCAGCAGATCCGTAGCTGTCAGCTCGAGCATAAAGTCATTCTTCTCATTAAAAGCTTTTGCCTGCTCTATGGCAGCATTATACATTTCATCAATGCTGCCATCATAGCCTGCCCATACTTCCCATCCCTTTGGATGAAAGAAAGCGCGAATCGGACTAAACTCGAAACCATAGTTTTCAATTAACCAATCCATCGTTGCGCCTGACTCGTTAACCATGAAGCGAACCAATTCTTCCTTGGCATCTCCTAGTGTATATTCTAGCCAATCTTCAATGAGGTCCTCTTCTTCTAGGAATTTTTTTCCCTCATTCTGTTCGTTCATTTTTATAACTGAATTAATGGCCATGGGGCCGGTTATATTAGTGGAAGTACCCCCTATTTTACCGGCTTTCTCAATGCCAAAGACGGCAGCACCGTTTTCAGCGGCACTTATATAAGCGGCTGTTCCTGCACCGCCCAGACCTACTACGATTACGTCATAGCCTTCTAATACAACGGTTTCATCCGATTTTTCGATATCGCTATACCAGTTGGATGGATTCCCGCCGGCATCTGTAATGGCATTAATCACAGCGGCTTTAATTCCAGCGGAGGAAAGCGTAGCTCCGCTAATGCTATCAACATCTAATGACTGATGTTCTATAATGCGTGGAATTAATTTATCAACAGCGGAGGCCAAAATATAGGGTGATTCTTTGCCTATGTCCACGACTTCTATTTCTTTAATTTCGTTTTCTGCAATGGTCACTTTTACACTAAACTTATCGCTATAGCTAAAACCAAGGACCTCATATACTTCTTCTAAATCTTGCAGTTCCTCTGCTACAGCGTTTCCATTATTGTTTCCATCGCCGCATCCCACCAGAGCAAAGACTAGCAGTAGGCATATCAGTGTTATTAACGCTTTTTGTTTTTTCACGTACAAACCTCCCTTTTAATTAATGCACCTTACACCGACAAAAAAACACTTGTGATACTTTTCCCATATAATGATATCCTTTGACGCTCAAGAGATGCATTGTTCATTACAGTTCACCTAGAAGTTTAAAGCAACATCATACTAGTTCAACGGAATTGACATTAGAGTAGAGTTTGGACCAGTTACCTATCGCCTCACTCCTTTCACAATAAATTTATTTTGAACTCTTCTCTTAGATAGCCTTTTGGCCTGAAATGTTACTAAGCGCCTAGCTAGTCAGTATGAGTAGAGTATCAATGAGCTTTCGCTTTTTTATAAAGAATACCGCACCAAGCATGAATCATGTGAATTAATGAACAAGCTAGCATAAACTACAACTGGATTCACTGCTATTGCGCTCAAAACATACTACGCTTGCTACATAAATCCAATTTGCTCCTCACTTGGCCCTTCAGATAAGAGACAGTGTTTTTAATTCTAATTCGACAAGTTCTAATTCGACATGAGAACAGCAAAGACCTGCTAATTTTTTTGTCAGTTTGAATTATGGCAGTGCGTTATAGAACTCTTTATACTAATCGGACACGCTAGGTAAATAGCATAAAAATCTTTTGCACATAAATATGCTTGATATATTTGATGATAAGAAGATAACAAAAAGTCTCCATGCACAGGACTACCCAGCGCATGGAAACTTTTGTTATAAGTATTGTGACTGCCATTGCTATTCATCGAGGCTTATTCTGACAACGCGTCGACTACAAACTCCTGTGCATGCAAAAGGTCTTGTGCATTGGGACGATTCTTGTTAGCCTCATAGTCCTCTAACTGTTTGCTAACCTCGGCATCATTTGGATCCTCCGCGTGCTGTTTCCTTAACATGGCTAACCTTATTGAAGAAGCCCTGTAGAGCTGGTGTCCTAGTAATGTACAATCCGATGGCAGCTCATTCTCCACTGAATCACATACCTTTTTATAGTAATCATCTACGTCTCCTGCACCAAGAGTGCCGAAAAGAACAACTTTCTTACCAGCGAGCGTTTTGAGAAATGCTATCGATTCTTCATTTGCTTTTGCCCTGTCCACCCAGTACCCCATAATAACAGTATCAAAATTTTCGCAACTAGCATCCGGTAATTTTTTAATGGTTGCCTTTTCCTTGATCACCTCATAAATTGCGTTTGCAACTTTCTCGGTATTCCCAGTTTTTGTTGAATAAGCGACTAGAATGGTCATTCTCATTCTCCTTTACAATTTTTTTCCTTTTAAAGCGAATC
>JANKMV010000125.1:0-1107 GCA_024650095.1 Bacillota bacterium
CACCAAATCGTTTCATAATAACTTCTTTGGGAACCCAAGCCTCAATGATGACTGTCAACAAAAAGATAACGGGTAAGATCTCCAACATTTCCTTAAGATAGTAAACACTATTACCAAAAGATTGTACCGCCGTTTCGGGAACTACGATAAACAAGGTACCATAGGCGAGGGCAACGAAAAAAAGCAGTTTACTCTTTTTTATGCGTTCGATAATTTTCATAGCAATACCCCCATCATCAAGGCAATTAGTAGCGCCGCCGCAAAGCTTAAAATATTTCTCGTCAGTGCAAATTTAGTACCGAACTCTTTCTTTTCCAGAGGAAAGGTGACAACGCCAACCATAGTTAACGTAGTTAAAAAGGCTACCGCGGGCACGATACTTGCCCCCACCTCAACGAGGGATCCCACCAATGGAAATGCCACGAACGCAGGGATAAGGGTAACACTACCCACGATTGCAGAAACGATGGTTGATGCAATTACATTCGATGAGCCCAATACTGTCTTTATCGATGCAGGTGGAATATAAGTCAACACCAAGCCAATCAAAAAAATGATGGCGATGATCTCTCCCATCATACTACCCATCATCCCTCTAGATTTTTTCACTGCCATAAAAGTTTTCTCCTTATCTTTTATCACAGATACTACAAATAAAATGATAGAAATAACCCAAAACATGCGTGTAAAAATATCCATGCCCAACCTCCCTCTCTTGCTATAAATTCATTATACTTATATGATTAAGAAAATGGCGTTACCGAGGTAACGCACAAGGAGATCTACTATGAACAAATATGTACATCTTTTGGACAGTTCCACCCTGCTGCAGACTCTGTCGCCCCATGAAATTATAGATCATGTTAATACAAATCGTTTTACATTTGTATTCTACCCGAAAAATACTGTCATTCATTTTGATGGTGACCAGTGTACTACGTTAGAAATTATTCTTACGGGAAAAATCCTTGTTGAACGGATCGATCTCTCGGGAGACCTCCTCTCCATTGCGGAGTTCTATCCAGACGACATGTTGGGTGGAAACCTCATTTTCTCAAAAAAGCCCTATTATCCCATGACTATTACTGCCCAATTGGATTCGATTAT
>JANKMV010000125.1:1117-6258 GCA_024650095.1 Bacillota bacterium
AGTAGAAATACGTAAGGATTTGCTCCTTGAGTTATGTTTTACAAACAAATTATTTTTACAATGCTTTCTCCAATTCATTTCCGACACTTCTTTACTTTTAGGAGATAAAATTAAGCATTATCTTAATCGCTCGATCCGTGAAAGTCTCATCAATTTTCTCAACTACGAGTATAAAAAACAGAATACACTTCAAATCAAGCTAGGTTTTACAAAAAAAGCACTGGCAGAAAAGATAGGTGTTCAGCGAACCTCCCTCTCACGCGAACTTCAAAAGATGAAAAACGAGGGATTAGTACAATTTGATGCCGAATCCATCACTATCCTGGACCAGTCAATTTTAGATTAGTTAATGGAACCATCAAATAGATAAACAAAAAGCTAAAGGCACGTTGTTGAGGGAATATAGCAACGGTCTTGACCGTTTCGCGCAGACTCATGGGTGGTATTATATTAACTACTTTTTTCGATTTGTAAGTATTGAGCGCCATACCCAACATTAGTACTGCTAGGAGAAACATAGATTATTCTGATATCGTGGGTTGATTAACAAAATGTTAACTCACATACTAAAAGCAGGGGTTAGAGTGGTTGTTCGCGTATTATATTTTATACTACATTTATTTAAAAAGGAGATTGTTTGATGAAAATTTTAGTCTGCACAGATGGCTCAAAGATGAGTATGAAGGCAACCGCGGAGGCGGTGAAAATTGTCAATGGTTGTAGCGTTTATGAAGTTGATATTTTACATGTTTATTCAGTGCCGCACCGTGTACATGAAGGCTATACCCTCTCAATGGTGGAAGAATATAAAATATTGGAGAAAGAAAAAAAGGAACAAGGGATGAGAATCCTTGCCCAAGCAGCCAAAGTGTTTGATGATTCTGGTATTCCGGTGAACTCAATTCTAGAAGATGGTCATCCTGCCGAGACCATCATCAAGCAAGCCGCACACGGTGGCTATGATATGGTAGTTGTGGGTAGCCGAGGATTAGGTGGTCTTAAAAAAATGCTATTAGGCAGTGTAAGCCAGGCCGTAGTGCAAGAGGTTTCCACCAATGTCTTGATTGTTAAATAGTCCTACTAAGAGGAGTAAGAGCCACTGGCAACTGCCAGTGGCTCTTACTTATGTCCTTCTCCTCTATAAGTTTGGTTGCTTTTCTTTAAGTAACGCGTACAAATATGTACCGAAGGTGATGCCTGCTAGTGTAAATACAGCGAAGATTTTACCCTCACCCAGCTGGGCTAAGACAGTTCCAGGACAGGCTCCGGCCATACCCCAACCTAGACCAAAAATGAGTGCCCCACTGAGGCTCCACGAAGTCAGTTTCTTCTTACTAATTTCAAGTGATTGACCTGTTCTGGTTTGTTTTGCTTGTTTACGTAGTGACTGCATCCCCACATACGCCACAATAATAGCCGTGCCAATCACGCCGACCAGTTTTAGATTTTCACCAATAAACATGCCATAAATGAGATTAAAATCGGAAGCACCCACACGACTTAAAACGAAGCCGAAGAAAGTACCGAAGAATAAAAACCCGATATTTTTACTCATGATGCTCCACCTCCCAAGAGAAAGATGCGCAAGACATTAGCGGCGATGGCACCGCCGAGTAAAAATAAGATGGTTACTACAATACTAGATTTGTGTAAATTGGCAATTCCGTGTATGCTGTGGCCCGACGTACATCCACCAGCGATGCGCGCCCCCAACCCCAACATGCTTCCACCGATGAAAAAATAGACGGCACTGAATATGGTGGGCAAGCCACTGCGTTGTGTAAAGATGCCCATTTCCATGGTCACTATGCTTGCCCCACTTACCCTTGCAGATAAAAACCCCCCAAAAACAATGCCAATCATAAAAAATAGACGCCAGTTCCAAGGATTGGGGAATTTTTCTTTTATCCACCTAAGCTGGGATGTACGTAAGAGGATTTTTACTATGTTACCATACCCGGTGGAAACACCCAAGCCCGTATTATAAAAATAATATAGTAAGGGTACCAGTATACCAATGAGGGAGCCCCCCACCAAAAAGTGCCACGACTCTACAAAGATGCCTCTGCTAATTGTTTCGATCATGAGTTTTCACCCATGTACATTGGTAGCCCTTGGGCAGTCCACGCCGTGGTTCCACCCACTGCGTTAATCACTCTTTTAAAACCCTGCCGCTTTAATAGGCTCGCTGCGGTCATGGAACGATTACTGGTGTTGCAAAGCACAATGACGGGTTGCTCTGGGTCCCACTGCGTATGCAGGGTACGTATATCGGGAGCTGGCGCAAGCTGTGTGCCTGGAATGTGTCCCACTTTCCACTCGTTTTTTGCTCGGGTATCTAAAATTAACGGGGGTTCGTTTTGCTGCCACTGATGTAATTTCTGCAGCGAGATGGTTTCGATCTGTTCTACGGGGAGGCCATGATTAATCCACGCCTCAACGGATCCATCCAAATAACCTAGAATATGATCAAGACCAACGTTGTATAATGCTTTCATAACGATAGACAAATCACTCGGCCGTTCTAAAACCAGGATTAAATCATCCTCGGGGGGGATAACCCAACCGGCAAAAGTCGCCAAGTTTCCATACTTGCTAATGCTGTAAGAACGGGGAATATGTGAGGCAGCAAAGGCAAGATAAGACCGAGTATCAAGAATAGTTACACCTTTTTCCACCGCAGCGTTGACATCACTCGCTACCATACGTTGAGGCTGTGACAACTCTTGCAGTAGTTGCGGGCCTTGACGGTTGATTTGCGAACAGCGGGCAAAGTGATCTGGAGCTGACGGCATATCCTTTAATAGCGCGTCTTTAAAGCTTTCTACATCCGTGTATTGGAGAGCATAGTTGTGTCGACGTTCTGTACCAATGGTACTCCATAATTTGGCGGATAGTGCACGACCACATAATGAGCCCATTCCGTGTGCGGGATACACTTCTAGGTGGTCGGGTAACTCTTTTAACCTTGCTAGACTGGCGTATAGTTTTTCCGCTAGTTCTTCCTCTCGACTTGGGAATAAATCTGGGCGCCCAACATCCCCCACGAGGAGGGTATCTCCAGTAAAGACAAGGACGGGTTCATTTCCTCTTTCCATATCTGATACTACATAAACTGAACAATCGGGCGTATGCCCAGGCGTCTCTAGTAGCGTGAAGCGTAGATTTTCCACAGTAAACTCCTCACCGTCCACGAGTGCCTTGTGGGGAAAAGTGCAGTTTGCAATCTGGGGCGCATAAATTTTCGCGCCGGTTTTCTCGGCTAACTCCATATGACCGGATAAGAAATCAGCGTGCAGGTGCGTTTCTAGAATTGCGACGATTTCCATGCCGAATTCTTTTGCCTGCTCTAAATATGGCCCGATATCACGAACGGGGTCTACCACAACACACTTCTTGCCACTACCTAAAACATAGGAACATTGCGCAATGCCCGGGATGTAAATTTGTGCAAAATGCATACCATATACCTCCTGATATATAATCCCTCAGTACGACAAAGTAAGAATTACTGCCATACTAGGGTAATGACTAAAGCCGCCGAAAAAGCACAACAGAGGGTTAACACGGATCCAACTTGAAGGAAGGTCTTGGTAGAAAAAGGGGCTTTGCTCATCACCATCAGGGTCGCCTGATGAGTGGGAAGAAGAAGCGTCAAATTCGCACCCGCAGCAACTGCCATTAAGGCTGCGGCAATTTCTAAATTACTAGACGATGCGATACCAACTGCCAAAGGCGCCATAAAAACGGCCGAGGCCGAATTATTGATCACATTCGAGAGCAATGACGCAAAGATAATTAGGATGAAGATTAACCAAAAGATTGAAAAACCGCGGGTTATTTGGGCAATGAAGGTCGACAATAGCTCTAGGGCTCCGATATGATCCAATGTCTGGCCGATACCCAGCATTGAACCGAGAAATATAATAATGCCGATGTCGATGCTGGCATACGCTGCTGGGAGTTTCAAAATACCAGCAAAAATTAGCATAATAGCTGCCCAACCAAAACCAAATGCGGGGTGTAGCCAACCTATACTCACCATAAAAAGTGCGATCATTATGACAAGAAAGGTAATGCGACGTTTATTGTCGACTAGAGTAAAAAATTCTTTTCCAACGAAATCTGTATCATCGTCTACCATTTCTGCTGGCACTCCATTGGCTGTACTCATGGTGGTTTTACTGCCAAATTTCACACTGAAGGCTTGTGTTAGGAACAATATCAACAGTGCACTGCCAATCATGGCGAGTCCATGTGGGGCAAAATCAAACATGTTAAATGATTTACCTGCGTAGATTGCCATATAGGAAGCGATGATAATATTGGGGGCACTACCTACTAGTGTTATGGTCCCCCCTAGGATGGATGCCATCGCTAGCGGCAGTCCAAACAGTGAAAGCGAAGTGCCGGAACGTTTGGCCATGCGCACCGTTGTCGGCAGAAGCAAGCCCACTGCACCCACATTATTCATAAACGCAGACAAGAATGCACCTACTGCGGCAATACAAATAATTTGGCTCCTTACACTATCCGTGCGTTTGGCTACCATTTGCCCAAGGCCACGCAAGAGGCCAGAATTAATAATTCCTTTGCTCACTAAAAAAACAGCGATAATTGTTGCCAATGCAGGGTGTCCAAAACCAGCAAAAATAACTTTTGGCGGAGCTATCTGGAGAGTACCCAACAACAAGAGCCCGGCCAGTGCCGATATTTCCATCCGGATTCGCCCCCATACAATCAGGAGCAGCACACTCAATAGTACACTCCAGGCAAAAAGTTGATCTACTTCAATCCCCAATCTCATCCCCCCAGTATTTCGTAAAAGGTGCGCTGATTCAGTTCCCTTAACGCGCAGTTTCAGTACTGGTTACATTAGCCACTTGTTAATTACAAGCGCTGTAATTTCTTTGCAATACAAGGCAAGCTTTCTTCCATTATACCTATAACATAGGTTGAAGATAATGAATCAATAATTACAAATTATTAACAAATCGTTAAAGTAGCAATTTCTACAAAAAAATAAGAAATCTATTTGTTAATTACAGGCATGCTTGCAATCGTAAATAAAAAAGCCAACCCAGATTGAAGCCACTGAAAAACCCTTACTTTTTAGTGAGCACTACAACAAAAAAACCAGG
>JANKMV010000126.1 GCA_024650095.1 Bacillota bacterium
GGGAAATGAATATGTGTGCCTTTCTTACACTGGACAAAGTTTATCGTCAATGGCGACGGACAGATTCGCTAGCTCTGCAGTGGTTGACAGCGGGATTGAGCTTGGATAAAATATTGACCATAATGAACTCATTAGCATAAATAGATGATATAGAATACAACATGATTTTGATAATAGCACGACTAGAATGAAGAGAATTGAGGAGGACAAGGCATGAAAAGATTTTTAGACGGACTCGCAAATAAGCAAGTCATGTTGGTGGATACAACGTTGCGTGATGGAGAACAAACGGCGGGAGTCGTTTTTTCTAATAAAGAAAAGGTGCGCATTGCACAAATGCTGGATTCTTTGGGCGTACATCAACTAGAAGTGGGCATTCCCGTCATGGGCGGGGATGAGAAAGAATCCATTAAGGCCATAGTAAATTTAGGTTTAGATGCGAGTATTATGGCTTGGAATCGTGCTGATGTTCAAGATATTAAAGAATCACTGGATTGCGGTGTGGATGCCTTGGCTGTTTCAATATCCACATCGGATATTCACATTAAATATAAGCTGCAAAAATCAAGAGCATGGGTTTTGGACAGCATGTCAAGAGCCGTAGATTTTGCCAAAAAGCATAATAAATATGTCTCTGTCAACGCAGAAGATGCTTCTCGTAGTGAAATGGAATTTTTAGTTCAATTTGCCAATCGTGCTAAAGAGTGTGGAGCCGACCGCTTACGCTTTTGCGATACCGTAGGCATCCTCGAACCCTTTAAAACACTTGAAATTGTGCAAGAGTTGCATCGCGCCACAAATATGAATATAGAAATGCATACTCATAATGATTTCGGGATGGCGACAGCAAACTCTCTGGCAGGTGTAAGGGGAGGTGCAAGCATGGTGGGCGTAACCGTTAATGGGCTAGGTGAACGTGCGGGAAATGCTGTCTTGGCTGAGGTAGCCATGGCTTTAGAATATTTGTTTGCCATTGATGTCCATGTAAAACCGCATGAACTACGTGAAATATCTGAGTACGTGGCGCTTGCTTCAGGCCGGGCTTTGCCGGTTTGCATGCCCATTGTGGGTACAAATATGTTTGCACACGAATCCGGTATTCATGCAGATGGAGTCATGAAGCATCCTTCCACTTATGAAGTTTTTAAGCCGGAAGCGGTGGGTGCACAGCGGCAAATTATTATTGGTAAACACTCGGGCAGTTCTGCCCTAGTCATGAAGTTTAAAGAATACGGCATTACTTTAGCAGAGAAGGATGCATCAGGCATGCTGCCGTTAGTTCGTTCTGCTGCCGTGGATTTAAAAAGAATCCTTTTCGATAAAGAATTAATGTTGATATATGATGAGTATCTGCATAGCAAGAAAATTGTGGGTGCATAAGTGTATGTTGGGAAATGATACAGACACTGGTCTTTGTTGCCGGTGTCTGATTCTGTTTGAGTAAGGAAAGAGGTGAAGCCATGAAACTCTCTATGCTGTTTAAGGGTTACCCTCATCAGGCTAACGATGAGAATCTTGATGTAGAAGTGCAAGGAATAACACATGATTCACGTTATCTAACGCCCGGTCAAGTCTATGTTTGTTTGGACGGATTACGCGTTGACGGACACCTCTTTGCAGGACAGGCGGTAGAGAAAGGAGCGGTGGCCATTGTGGCAACTAAACCTCTTTATCTACCTGTACCCGTTGTGTATGTCTCTGATGCACGTCATGCTCTCTCTTTTTTATCGAACCGTTATTTCGATTACCCCAGCCGGAAATTACACGTGGTGGGAGTAACAGGTACAAACGGTAAGACGACAACCACCCATTTCCTGCAAGCTATTTATAAGGCAGCAGGACGCTCATGTGCGGTGATTGGTACGGTGGGTATACGTATAGATAAAGAATATTTAGCTGGTGGGATGACCACGCCAGAGTCCTTTGACTTACATCGTGCGTTTGGGGAAATGATAGGGGAAGTGGATGATGTGGCTATGGAAGTCTCCTCGCATTCACTAACATGGCAGCGTGTGGAACATGTAAGTTTTTCCACAGCCATCTTTACAAATTTAAGCCATGATCATTTGGACTTTCATAAAAGTATGGAGAGTTACTTTCACGCTAAAGCTCATCTCTTTTCTTTATTGGAAAAACAAAATGGCCGACCGCAGGCGATTATTAATGCGGACGACCCTTATGGTAAAAAGCTAATAAAGCAGCTTAAAGTACCTGTTCTCTCCTATGGCTTACAGGACGGCGCCGATGTACGAGGACAAATTGCCAGTAAAACAGTGAACGCCAGTTTGGTGGTGGTGCGTTACCGTGACTTGGAATTTGAAATGAATGTACATTTGCCAGGAGAGTTTAATACGTATAATGCACTGGCTGCGGTAGCCGCTACGCTGGCCGAAGGGATTTCACCAGAAGTCATTAGTGATGGTATCGATAATTTGGGTGCTGTACCGGGTCGCCTAGAGGCTGTTAACTTCCAGCAAGAGTTTAATATTTTCATTGATTTTGCTCATACCCCCGATGGTTTAGAAAAAGTTTTACAAACATTAAGTGCGGTCCCTCACCGGAGGCTTATTACTGTCTTTGGTTGTCCGGGGGATCGCGATCGTACGAAAAGGCCCGTCATGGGGCGGATTGCAGAAGTGTATAGCGATGTTGTTGTTGTGACCTCGGACAACCCAGCATCTGAAGTGCCAGAAGCAATCATTGCAGAAATCGTAACGGGGATGGATCATCTACCCATAGTACTCCCCGACCGACATGAGGCTGTTCGCTATGCTTTATCCCTTGCGGAAAAAGGTGACATTGTTCTTTTGGCAGGCAAGGGGCATGAAACCTATCAGCTAGTGGGTGATCAGCATATTCCATATTCGGATAAACAGGCGGTAGAAACCTTCTTTATTTCGTAAAATTAGCCACGTCTCAGCAGCCGATGGACGAGGGAACGATAGCGGGGCAGACCCGTTTCCCAGAGCCAATAGAGTGTAGGGGATAGTGGCTTATCCCACTCACCAACGAAGGTAACATAATCGCCACCAAAGCTTTTTTTGAAATGGTACAAGCCATATAGCGGGTGATCTTCGTCAACTTCACCGGGAACACCATAGAAATCAAACCAATCTGCGCCTTTGCTATGTGCCCATTGAATGCGTTCCCAGTTCATGGCATGATATGTATATAGCTTACGATGTTTGTTGGTCTGGCCACCATATACAGCCCAAGCTTTCTTGCCGAGACAAAAAGTTATTGATGAAATGACCGGTTCTTCTTCTATGTATCCAGTGAGGAGGAGGATGCGGTCTTTTGTTTTTAAATGATCGTACACCTTTTGAAAGTACGCCGGTGAGCGCGTCATAATATCATTGCGTTCACCCGTTTGGGAAAGAGCTTTAAAAAAGTCTTCAATGCTTGTCTCATCACCACTGCGAAATTGTAAGCCATTTTTGGGCCCATAATTGATTTTATAGCGCATTTTTTTAGAAAAGCGGGCAAAAACATCGGCAGTGGTTCCCCCGAGCGGCAGTCGAAAGGTATAGCGGGGTTGAGTCCCGCCGAACTCATGGTCAAGTCCTGTGATATGAAAACCATTTTCTTGTAGGTACTGGGGGGGAAATACTCCTTCTGGAATAGCAGGATCAATTTTTATCAAAATCGCTCCTCGTTCACGGGCGAGGGTAGTTAATGTTTGCAGTGTAAAATTGAATAGTTCTAAGTCGTTGGGATTCGCCAAAACAGGTCCTCTAGGTACATAGGCAATGGTACGGTTGATAAGGGGAATGCGGCGAAGCAAAATGGACATAACAGCTTTAATTTCGCCATCGTCATTTTCCACAGCCGCCCGTACCGGTTCCCAGTCTGGCCGTTTGATTTCACCCCAACTAAACGTTTGCAACATATCACCATAAGCGGTTTGTGCTAAAAACTCGTCGAAACGATCCGCTTCTTCTTTTTCAATTATGCGAGTCCGCATGTAAAATACCCTCCAGTAGCTCTCTATCTTGTGAGGCTTTTTAAAAATAATGTCTGTCGCTAAATTGTAAAAGGCTAAACGTAACCAATGTAAAGAAGGGAAGCATAAAAACATGTTACTAGGCCCATCTATGTAGGAATCGTCATTTGTAATTGTAGTTGGCAGTCTGGGCACTGCATTAGGTGTACGCACCCATATTCTCCATTAATAATACTATTTTCTTCATATGGAGCGTACGGCCCTAACGCATTCTGCAGAGGACCACAGTCTATCATGTTTCCGCCACAAGCAGGGCAATTCAGTTGTAATTCCAGTAAGCAATTGCAATGTGGACAAATATGATTGGTCATGGCAACAACCTCGTTTTATCTATAGTCTTTCCCTTAGCCATCATCGTATGAAAGCATTAGATAAAATTATAGGTCATCAGCATCGTAGCTGGGAAGCAGTAGTGCTTCAGGAGCAAGTAAAACGCCTGGATTCGTAAGAGGGTTACCTTGCACCACCAGTAAGCATGGCCTTTGACCTGGTTCGATGGTTCCTAATGTAGGCAGGTGACAGGCGCTAGCAGCTACACTGGTAGCGGCCTGAAGAGCAGTCAAGCTTGATAGACCTGCATTATGTAAGAGCATGATTTCTTGGGGCAAGGACGCCCCATGAGAGACGCCTGGGGCACCGGCATCGGTGCCAGCAACGATTTGGGCACCCAAGATGGCACCTTCGGCAATGAATTCCTGATGACGGAGCAGGGAGCGTAGTATTACCTGTTGCATTGAGAAAGGGAGGGTGGTTACTATTTTCGCTTGCGCTAATTGATTGTTGATGGGAGAGAGAGTGGGAATCCAAAAGGTACCGGAGGCAGCAATTTCACGTATGCTTTCTTTGGACATAAAGTAGCCGTGTTCAATGGTAGTAACGCCTGCCTGTAATGAATGCTGCACGGCTTCATCTCCGCTAGCGTGAACCATAACAGGTAGGCCATGTAAGTGGGCGCGTTTGACAATGGTCCGTAGTTCAGTTGCGGTAAAGGTGGCCGGTCCAGTTTGGCCATAGTGGGTAAAGCTAAAGATCCCAGAGGCAATCACTTTAATTTGCGTAGCACCTGCTGCTGCTAGCTTGTCCACCGCTTGCAATGTTTCTTTCATGTTGCCTACAGCGTTACCAAGCGCTGCTCCATAATAGCCCTTTTTATAGATAGCTGCGATGGATTGTCTAATCTGTAATCTTGTATCGGCGGCAAGGAAGCCGCAAGTACTGCCTCCATCGCGAATCGTGGCCACACCGGCGTTCAGATAATGTTGCGCCCGTTGCATAAGCGTCTGCTTGTCATCGGAAGGAAAAGCCAAATGAACGTGACTATCAATGAGGGCAGGCAGGAGCGTGGCATGGGTAAAATCTAGAACTTGGGCAGGGGCGTGAGTACCAGTAGCCTTTGCTACAATCACGCTCTGCTCAATGTAGAGCGTCCCCATATTTTTTACGGAAGCAGCCAAGCCATCCCAAAGAGAACCGTATGTAATGGTAACCTGGCGCGGTAGCGATACTATTTGCATTTACAAAGAACCTCCAAAGTTATCTATTTGCTATTATATCACATCTAGTCGGCAGAGTTTACGCCCAAATGTACATACGTATGAAAATGGGAATAAACGTGAATAGAATAGAGCAGTTAACTGCCAGCAGTTATAGCTAAACGTACGTGGTAGGTAGCGCATATTGTACTATCGGAGATTAATATGATAGAATAACAAACGTATGTAAGAAGAATGGATCTGGGGGCGAGCCGATGAGGGCTGAGGTAGTTCGTCATTTGCTGATCGTAACACAACAATACGGAGTTTTTGGCCTTGGGCTAGGTATGTTTTTAGAGAGTATTGGCATTCCCTTTGCTTCCGCTTTCGTTGCCTTAACCGCAGGTACATTGATTACTAGTGGAAAAACGACCTTTTTTGAAGTACTACTCATTACAACCACAGGGTTAACGTTAGGCAGCATCGTCAGCTATTATATTGGTTATTGGGGTAGTTTACTTGGTCGCAACTTTACAGAAAAGAAAAAAGATAAATTAGAGAACAGTCCGTTTCTAAAGCAATATAAACGGTGGGGTGAGATTGCAATTCTGTTTGCGCAATTGTTTGGCACCACTCGTACCTGGGCTTCCATTCCCGCAGGTATTATGAAAATGAAGTTTTCAAAGTTTATCCTTTTTACTATAATAGGTGGAGCAATCTACTGTGCGCTGGCCATTAGTTTTTCCCTTGTTCTAGCTACATTTTATGCCCG
>JANKMV010000127.1 GCA_024650095.1 Bacillota bacterium
AAAAGTCTGAGAAAGTTCAAATCTTCTAACCTGACCCCAATAATGACAACAACCCGGGGTCAGGTTAGAAGATTTGAAGATTTTAACACTCAAGTTAAGAGTTCCGATGCTGATTAGTTGCCAACTATATCCCTAAGTGCCAATACCTTCATTCCCATCGCTCAACGATATGAAAAGGTCGAGTCATCACTTTAAGGCGACTCGACCTTTTTCTATTGCAGAGATTTATTTACTTCTGTTTTGCGAGTGGCTAATGTAACCAACATTAAAAGACGTGCGTAGGGAACTGAATGCGTGCGCCATTCTTATAGAGATTGCTGACTGGAAAGTTTTCATTTGAGTTCAATCTTTGTGGTCAAGAGAAGTAGAGGGCTGAGAAAGTTCAAAAGTTCTAACCTGACCCCGAGGGTGGTTTTTGGCATAAATTTGGGCATGTCCACATATGGATGTAGTGGTGATGGATATGGCAGAGATGCAGTGGAAAAAGCAAATAGTTCCTATTTTACCCCCTTGTTTACGGGATGTGTTTACTATTCTTGCGGAGTCGGTGGCGCAGGGGTTGGAGGAGATCCGTCTGCGGGCGGGACAACCTTTGTTGCTTCAGACGGGGCAGGGTGAAATTTTTATGGGGCTTGGTGGTCCTGTGTCTAGCTTTCGGGCTGCGTACCGTGTCACGCCAGAGGATTTGCAGAGTATTTTGTTACAGATGACGGAGTACTCTCTTTATGCGCGCGATGAAGAGCTGAAGCGGGGTTATCTTGCGTTGCCTGGGGGGCATCGTGCCGGTTTTGCTGGACGTGTGGTCATGGACGGTAAGGAAATAAAATTATTACGAGATATTAGTGCAGTAAACATCCGCATTGCTCGCCAGATTAAAGGGGCGGGCATGCCGCTTTTGCCCCATGTTTATTGCGAAAAAAATAAGCGGGTGCGGCATACCCTCTTGGTTTCGGCGCCCCAGGCGGGGAAGACAACTATGTTGCGTGATCTGGCAAGGCTTCTTTCGGATGGGGCGCCAGAGCGGCGGCGACCTGGTTTTAAGGTGGGAATTGTGGATGAGCGTTCGGAGTTAGCTGGCTGCTTTCGGGGGGAGCCTCAGCTCGATGTAGGGATTCGCAGTGATGTTTTAGATGGTTGTCCCAAGGCAGAGGGTCTAATGATGTTAGTGCGTTCCATGTCTCCGGAGATTGTGGTAACCGATGAATTGGGACGAGCTGAAGATGCCCGTGCTGTGGAGGAAGCGGTCAATACGGGTGCCAGTGTCTTGGCAACTGCACATGGACAAAATGCAAGAGAACTCATAAGAAGGCCTAGCTTAGCATATCTATTGGAGAATAGCTTGTTTGAGCGGGTGGTCGTTTTATCGAGACGGTTGGGTCCAGGAACCATTGAGGGTATCTATACTGGGCATTCCTTACAAGAGTGGTTGCATGCGGGGGGTAAGAGTGATGTGGATTAAATGGATGGGGGCTTTTCTAATTCTGGGTGCGGCCATGATGTGGGGAAATTTACAGGCTGCAAAATTAAGGGCACGGACCCGGCAACTAGAAGAGTTTAGGTTGGCTCTCCGTTTACTGGCGGCGGAAGTGGGCTACACGGCCACTCCCTTACCACGAGCGCTGGAACAGGTAAGCAAGCGGCTTGAAATAGCGGGGGTGAAAGCTTTCTTTTCTTCGGTATGCCGGCAGTTGCAGGAGTGCATAATTGCAGATGCGTCTGTAGCTTGGTTGGAAGCTGCTCGGCTTGTGCGGGATCGTCTTAATTTAACGTCCCGAGATTGGACAGTGCTAGCGAGGGCGTCAGCGGGTTTGGGTGGTTTGGGACGGGAAGATCAGCTCAAGCAACTGGCCGCAGCCGAGGCGCAACTGGCGTCTCATGTGGCGGACGCTGCGGCACTGTGCGCAAGTGGGGAAAAGATGTGGCGTTACTTGGGTGTGCTATGTGGAATGGCTGTGGTAATTCTGCTTCTCTAGCTACAATTTACATTCCGGGAGGGAGAGAGTTGTATGAACGGTTTTAATATAGATCTCATATTTCGTATTGCTGGCATTGGTATTTTTATTTCTGTGCTAAATATTGTACTAAAGCAGGCCGGAAAAGAGGAGCAGGCCCAAATGTTGACATTAGGTGGCGTGGTGGTGGTTTTGCTAATGGTGATTCAATTGATCAATGAGCTTTTCTCCAGCATTAAAACTATTTTCAATTTATACTAATGTGACAACGGACGGTCATTTGTCACACTCTTCATTGCGGAAGGGGAGAGGCCATTGGAAATTATCCAGATTGTTGCGTTTGCATTGGTTGCTACATTTTTAGCCATGGTTGTGAGGGAGACAAAGCCATTTTACGCCATGATGATTGCTGCAGTGGCGGGTGTTATTATTTTCCTTCGTGTAGCTGTTTATCTCTCGAGTGTCTTAAATCTGCTGATGGATATGACACTGCGGGCGAATATTTCCTTGGTGTATTTGAATACCTTACTTAAAATTCTCGGCATTGCTTATATTGCAGAATTTGGCTCTCAAATTTGTCGTGATGCGGGTGAAAGTGTGATTGCAGGTAAGGTGGAATTTGCGGGCAAACTGTTAATCCTGGTAATGGCAATGCCGCTTTTGGTCGCGGTGTTAGAAACGATTTTAAAATTTGTACCGTAGTGTAGGTGGCATATGAAAAAATTAGGTACGGTTTTATTGCTTATCTTCATACTGTTAGTGCTCATAGCGTCAGTCTCTGCTGAATCGGTGGATGAGATGGTGCAGGAGCAGGTTGAGCAACTTGAGATGAGGGATATTGAAGCCTTCTGGGAGGAGTTGCAGCGGGAATCGGGAGAATATTTGCCGGACTTTGCTTGGCAAGATATTTTGAGCTGGTTTCGTCCTGGAGAAGGACAAGGATTGTCGATCTCTGAAGTGTTCACTGGTTTATGGCGCTTTTTGTGGCGTGAACTTTATTATAATTTAAACCTTTTGGGGAAGCTGCTCTTTCTTGCTGTTATTGCCGCACTTTTGAAAAACTTGGAAAAGGCATTCAATAATGATAGTATTGCTGCGCTTACGCAAGCCGTTGTTTATTTGGCCTTGTTCACCATCGCCATGCAGAGTTTTGCGGTTGCTGTGGGGTTAGGCCGCGATACGGTTACTAGTATGGTGGAAATGATCTTGGCCGTCATCCCCCTTTTATTGGCGCTTTTGGCATCACTGGGTAGTTTGGCATCGGCCACGTTGTTTCGCCCTTTAATCATCTTTGCCGTGAATTTTTTTGCCACGTTTACACGGGATGTTATTTTCCCACTCATTTACCTTACTACCATCCTCTCCATTGTTAATTACTTTTCACCACGAGTGACAGTGAGTAAATTGGCGGATTTATTAAAAAATGCTGCTGTATGGGGTATGGGTTTGTCCATGACAATTTTTACAGGATTGCTATCCATCCATGGTATTGCATCCACGGTGGGGGATGCTGTTACCATTCGCACTGCAAAATTTATGAGTAGTGCTTTTTTACCCGTGGTGGGTGGGATGCTCTCAGATGCCATAGAAACAGTGGCGGGTGCAACGTTAATTCTGAAAAGTACGGTGCATATTGCAGGTATCTTGGTTTTGTTTTATATGGTGGTCTTTCCTTTAATTAAAATTTTGGCGTTGGTCTTTATCTACAAGCTAGCGGCGGCACTGATCCAACCGTTGGGTGAAACCAATATTTGTGACTCTCTCAATACCATGGGAAATTGCCTCGCCCTTGTTTTTGCCGCTGTCGCCATTGTCAGTGTGATTTTTTACTTAGCCATTACCATTATCTCTGGCGCCGCGAATGCTTCGTTTATGTTAAGGTAGGTGAAATTGTGCTAGCTATTCTATCGGATGTAGTGCGTAATATTGTGATTCTCATCATTCTCGTGTCCATCATGGAAATGCTACTGCCTCGTAAGGACTTTCGCCCCTTTGTAAATATGGTGGTGGGATTGGCGCTGATGCTAATGCTCCTAGCGCCATTGCGTTCTCTTTTGCAACTCCCGGGGCTACTGGATCCCGTTATCGAAATGCGAGATTCCATTACCGAAGAAGATGTGGCGGAGCGTCAGGTGATCTTAGAGCAAATGAATTGGGATTTGACATTGGAGCGCTATCGCCAATTAGTGGAAGAGAAAATAGCTGCGGTGCTACGAAATGAAGATCTAGTCATTGTATCTATAAATATGAAGGTTGAGGAGGATGTTAACAACTTGGAGTTTGGCACACCTCGTTACATTGAGGTGGTGGCACAAACGGGTGCACCTACCGAAGATGATATTGCACCAGTAGAGCGGGTGCAAGTTGAGATTGGTGGAGAGATGTCTACACCAACAAGAGAACGGGAGAGAGAAGTAGAGGCACAGGTGGCAGACGTGTTGGGGATATCGAGGAATATCGTGGAAGTGTATGTGTTAACGCACTAAGCAAAACATATAGTTTAGGTGCCAGTGGTGACAGTGTTTAGAAGGAGGTGTTGTAGGTGGGCGATTTTTGGCAGCGAATCATGGAAATGCTGCAAGTGAAGACGAAGGGCAAGGGTCAGTATTCCACCTGGTTTATTATTGCATTGGTGGTGATTGGAATTTACTTTATGTATATTAGTGCTTATCAGCAAGGTAGTGATACCACCAACCCGGAGGAGAACAGCACAGAGGTGCTAGCACCCGTGAATTTTAAATCTGACTACAGGGAGCAGCTAGAACGCGAACTGGCGGCGAATTTAAAAACGATTAAAGGAGTCAAGGATATACGGGTGTTCATTACACTTGAGAGTGGGCCAGAAAACGAATATGTAAACAATGAAGAAACGACGATACGCAACACTGAAGAAGAAGATGGCGGCGGTGGGAATCGTATCATCCAAGAACGAACATTGCGCATACAGACGGTGATGGAGCAAGATGGTAGTGGTCAGAGGGCTGTGGTTGCTCGGGAGCGGACGCCGCAAATAGCAGGTGTATTCGTTACGGTTAAGGGTAGTGGTGGTATGCGCTTGTTAGAGAGGGTGACATGGGCTGTACAAGCGGCATTACATATGCCAGCGAACAGAGTTAATGTGTCGGAAATGGAGTAAAAAGAGGGGGGCAGAGTTATGGATAATGAAGCAACAAGAAAATTAACAACCATTGTGTTGTTGGTGTTGGCGGTCGCTGCCATTTGGTATGCCAAGCAGTTTCAAGATGACCGTATTGATATTGTTAGCCCACAAAATCCGATAGAGGGGGTGGAGGGAGTGGAAGATCCCGTGGAGGGTGGGGAGAGCGCGGATCCCACAGACGAGGAAGATCCAACCGCACCCACCGTGGCTGATCCAGATCCTGAAAATTGGGATTTAGAAAATGAAGAGGCATTTTTTGTGGAATATCGTTTACAGCGTGAGCGCATGCGTGCCAGTGAAGTGGAAATGCTCAATGGCATGATTGCCAATGATAATATTACAGCGGAAGGAAAGAAACAGGCGGAGGAGCAGCTGCTAGAATTAATTGAGCTGATGGAAAAAGAGCTAATGGTTGAGAATATGCTCAAGGCCCAGGGCTATAATGATGCGGTTTTCTTTTATAAGGATGGGCGGGTTAATGTGGTGGTACAGGCATCGAAACTAGATGAGAGCCAGTTTATGCAAATCGCAGATATGATTGGCAGTGTCACCGGTGTCAGTATTGATAATATTTCTGTTGTGGAACATGGTGCCTCCTAGCAGGAATTTCTTCACTGGCATGGAATTGTATTCAACAACAGTATTTGGTATAATAAATAACGTTACGGCTTGAGCTGTAATGTAGGAGGTATGTCTTTTGTCTGTTCAGGAAGAGGTCATCCCAACGGAACTTGGGAATATTAAAATTGCTGATGACGTGGTAGCCATTATTGCTGGCCTTGCGGCTACCGAAGTGGAGGGCGTAGCAGGCATGAGTGGAGGTCTCGCCGGCGGCATCGCAGACATCTTGGGGAAGCGCAATCTTGCTAAGGGCGTTAAGGTGGAAGTAGGCGAACGCCAGGCTGCCATTGATGTATTTATTATTGTGAAGTTTGGCGCACGCATTCCTGATGTGGCATGGAAGATTCAAGAAAGTGTCAAGAAGGCCATTGAATCCATGACGGGTTTAGAAGCAAATAAGGTTAATGTACATGTGCAAGGCGTAAGCTTTGAAGCGTCTAAGGGTGAAGAGGATGAAGTAGAAGTTCTTGCGTAAACGATTATCGGGTTAGCCCCTGCAACGGCAGGGGC
>JANKMV010000128.1:0-1067 GCA_024650095.1 Bacillota bacterium
ATGTTTCCTCAGGGATTCGTACTTGTTCGAAGTAATCTGTAAAGTTTACCTTATGATAAATTTCTAAAGCCAAGAAGGAGAGCTTACATTTTAGGAGTAGGTCGTAGTCTTTTAAGTCTACTTCCATCACATCGGAAATCTTTTGCAGGCGATACTTCATAGTATTATAATGCAAATGCATTGCTCGCGAGGTTGCCTTGATATCGCCATTGTTTTGTAGGTATCTATAAAGGCTAATGGAATAGCTACTGGATTTTTCTTTGTCTCTTTTAATAAGCTCTAATAGTTGAGGGAGGCAAATATTATGAAGGCTATTACTTTCTAAAAAAGATTTAACGAGATAGTGAAAAAAATAGTCTTCATAGAAATAAAGAAGCTCACCATGGTTTATCATTCGTGCAGTAATAATTGCATTCAGAGCTTGTTTGTAGTGGAGCTTTATATCAGATAAACGATAAAATGGCCTGCTCACACCTGCGTGCAGATTATGTGATACCAAAAGTTGTTTGAAATCCGCTATTTTACCCTCTGTAAAAAGTAAATGATTTCGCTTATACTCTATCATGATTAATACATTGCCACTATAAACTACACTTGTACTGCCGACAAAAAAATATTGCATCAAACTTTTAACAAAAACCATTTTTTGAGTTGAATCTAATGCTTGATCTGCTCCAATGCACACTAAACAGAGTTCATCGATGGGTTGTAATTGACTACTATTTATCTTTTCGCTAATATATCTTTGATCATGTGAGTTATTTAATATATCGATTACTAAAGACTCAATTTCTGAAGTGGCCACGCTAAGTTTTTCCTGTGATTGCATTATAATAGAGAGCACATCGCAGATAATTGGTACTAATTCGTAGTCTGTCTCGGAAAATGGTTTAGCAGCATCTAGCATAGCTAAGTATGCGATATTTGTTCCTTTTGAAGTAATCCTGCCAATCATTTGAGCGTTATTCAAAATGCCCTCATACTCAATGACTCCGGCTGATGTTGCGCAGAGACCAAAAAGGCGAGCTCCTGGTGTGGCCGTTTCTAGTACGTGTTTTCTTTTAGCC
>JANKMV010000128.1:1077-6225 GCA_024650095.1 Bacillota bacterium
CACTGGTTACTTTACGTTGGAATTCTAGATCATTATCGATGGCAATGGCAAACTTAGTAGACATGAACCCATGTTTTAAGTAATACTGCCACTCTGGCTCATCAAGTTCATCTCCCCAACCCGCGTGAGTAACTAGATGATGTGTGGAGTCAGTAAGCGTAAGGGGATTTGCCAAGATCTCGTAACTTATGTCGAGCATCTTTTCTATACCGATATCCTGTGTTAGAGCATCTAATAGTTTCTTAATCGCCGAGGATACAAATTCTCGCATTGAAAAAAAATCTTGCAGGTCGTTAATAATGCTAATCATGCTGTGCTGGTTTTTAATAATTATATAGTTAATGAACTGATTTTCATAAAAGCCTACGGGTAATTCGCTGTCTTTTAGCAGGAGTAGGTTGATTCTTTCAGAAAATATGCTGGGTGAGGGTAGGTCTGAAACTTTTCCAACATACAAGTTATTTGTACTGAAATGGGTAGAATCTCTTGTGAAAAGTTTAAAAGAGCGTAGCTGAAAATCAATTAAAATCCTGCTACTGGGCTCGTATTTACTTAAGTGAATAACTGCTTTTTGTAAAGTTAACATGGATTAGCCTCCTCAATCAGCTTATCTAAAATTATATCACAATTATGGCAATTGTGAACAATAACAATTGACTTTTCAGATATATTTAATAATTATAATATTTCGATTTAAGCGTGATCAGATAATAGTTAGAAATGTGGGTTAGCTCAAAGCTCATATAAGATATTTTGTTAAAAATTCTAAAAAACACGGTTAAATATGGTTAATAAAAATAGTAGTATATTTGTTAATAATGACAATATATACTTGTATGTTTCTGTATATACAACGTAGTATTGCTGTGCGTATTATAGTAAATTATAGATGCAGGATAAAATTAAAAATACGAGGAGGCAATGTCAATGGAAAACACTGCTAATCTTATAGCTAACATCAACAATAACGATAGGCGATTTGTTACAAAGGTCTCAAAAACTAAAACACCGAGTACAGAAACACTAGAAGGTGAATTGCGTCGACAAATGAAAGTATTAGATTCTGTTACCTTGGCTGCAAGTTTTTGGATTCCACGCTTCTAAATTAGTATCACAACAGCGCAATTACTCTTTTGACTAAGAAGGGTCCCGGAAAATATACGGGGCCCTTCTTAGTGCGCCGGCAGTGCTCAATCTATGGGTGAAAGTGCCAAGTGCCGCCTAGTAGCGGCAAGCACATAGCCAATGGAAAGGGTGTCCATCGCGAGGTGGAATCGCTATTCTTGCTCTTGCATGAGCTAAAGAAAGGAGCCGAGAATATCGCTATACATGGAATATAGCGTTTATGCCAGTTCGTTTGTTAGAGACTGCTGCTGACACGCTCGCCAAGGAGAACTTGGTTGCTCTGTTAGCTGAAAGATAATGTCTATTCTTACGTTTTTTGCATATTTTTTATTGAGTGTTTATTTGCACGTCCCATGTTATATCCATGCATTTTTTCTTTAGTTAGATAGAAGGGCTAGTCAGTTACAATTGTTGTATCAAGTACGACTAAAATGACGATTGTGGTAGGTACACTGTTCTTGCATTAGTTGAGTCGCGATGTCGTGGCTGGGTGTTGTTCAGGCAAAGACGGTAATGCTTGAGGCGCTAGCTGTTTGTCCCGTGTGAATTATTCAGAGAATGTTTTTAATAAAAAGTAAAAAATGTATTTATTAACCAGACTTCGACAAATTGTTTACTAGGAATGTGGTAGATTTATGTTAAGAGTTCAAGTTTATTTTTTCAAGTTAGCAAACGAAATGTTTCCTGCATAGGATTTGTAAACGTCATATGTATGAGTTTAAGTATTTTTAATTTTCAGAATATACAAAATATACTGATATGGATTGCTAATCAGTAACGTGTATTCTGCTCAGAGCACAACTAAATGTGGAGTCTGTTGGCGTTACAACTGTTGGCGAGTATCCGATTGATCTTACGTTGGTCGGGTTGCGATAGTTCTGGAAGGGGGAGTTATATAGACGAAGGATGCATGCTTGAGACGTGTCCGTACGTACGAGTAATATAGGGTAGCGAACCGTCGTAAAGTAAAAAAATAGAATATTGGAGGAGTAAAAATGAGTTCTAGATTAAAAGAGTCGGAAGTTCTAAAATACGCGTTTTATATGATTGCGTCAGGCATAGGTATTGCTGTTCCAATGAGCTATGCCGTAATCTATTTTACAGACCAGCTCATGATAAGTGCTGCTATTGTTGGAACACTTTTGCTGGTTGCCCGTATTATTGATTTTGCCGTCAGTTTATCTGCTGGCGCCATTATGCAGAAGGCGAACTTAAAGTGGGGCAAATATCGTTCCTGGCTACTCATCCTTCGTTGGGTTGTCCTTGTCGGTATTTCATTACAATTCTTAAATACGTCCTCACTGCCTCTTGGTATGAGACTCATAATCGTTACTTTGGGGTACTTTATGCTCCACTTCTCAATGAACTTTATTGCCCTGGCGCAGTTTGGTGTTCTTGCTGTGATGGCGGGTACTTCAATGGAAGACAGGACCCGTCTTTCTACAAGAGCATCACAAGCTTCAACAATCGGTCGCATTATAACATCTGCTTCTGTTATACCCATCATTAATTATTTTACACCCATTGTAGGATCTGCGAATGCTTATCTTGTCGTTGCAGCGCCGTTTGCGTTAATTATGGTTATAGGCGCCGGCGTAATGTGTAAAGCCGCTGAGCCTTATGATCAACAAGGTGCTGAGGCAAAAGTTGGTAGGCCAACTGTTACTGTGAGGGACATGGTTGATTCCGTTATTACAAATAAACAACTATTAATACTTGTTCTTACGAACACACTATCAATGGTTGCCGGTCAGGCTCAGATGGGAATTGCAGCGTATTACTTTATGTATGTTTTAGGGAACTTTACCCTAATGGCCGTTGCGATGACTATCTCCACAGTCTTTGGGTTCTTCGCCGCTTTAATTGGACCACAAATTGGCAGAAGACTGGGTAAAAAACGAGCGATGATTTTTGGTTTATTTATATCTTTTGCCGCCAGTATAACTATCATGTTCTTTGCGAGCGCCTCTGTTACCATATATATTGTCATTACTTGCTTGCGTTCAATTGGTATGTATAGCTACATGTGTTTCGGCCAAAACTATGTCCTTGACGCTGCCGAATACGGCTACAACCAAACAGGAAAAGATAGTCGTACTGTCGCCATGTCGATGAACAATATTCCTATTAAAATTGGCTTTGCTTTGGGTGGGGCCCTCGGAACATTTGGTCTTTCCCTGATTGGCTATACAGCAGGTATGGCAGCGACACCAGAGTTCATTAGTAGTTTTATGTGGATTTTCGGTGGTATTCCTGCCGCCTTGTATCTAGTAGCAACCTTGGTGATGCAGTTTGGTTATAAGATTACTGATGAAGATGCAGCCAGATATGCCGCTGAAAATGCAGCCAGACGGGCAGCTATAGCCACCCCACCTCCACCCACTGTCTAATTCTACTAGAGTAATTAGTATTAGGAGTCTTCAGAACAGAAAATGGATCTGGGGGCTCCTGATTTTCTTTTTATTAGGACTTTCCCGGTCTATTGAATCAGTTGTGAGATGATTTTTTCTCCTCAATATTATCAGATAAAAAATAAATGAAAAAAATATTTCTTTGACCATGGTTCGACAGAATTTTTACTCGGTTCGTGGTAATATTTATAATAAATGTATAAATTCTAGCTATGAGTTTTCAGAATAGAATGAATATACTGATATATAGAGTAAGTCGAAATATATTTTCCATCTAGCACTGCCAAAATGATGACTGGTGATAGCTACAACTGTTGGCGATTATCCGGCTGATTTTCCGTAAGCTGGTTGCGACAAAATTGAGGGGGGAGTTGTAGAGACGAAGGATGCATGCTTGTTAGGTAGGCTGTTCGTACGTGTGAGTTGTTCAAGGTAGCAATGAAGGTATTTTTATATAAATTATCATCCCTTGCAAATAAAAAATGGAAATTGGAGGGAAAACATGAGTTCTAGATTAAAAGAGTCTGAGATCCTAAAATATGCACTTTATACAATTACATTAGGCATAGGGATTGCTGTTCCATCTAGCTATGCTGTGATCTATTTTACAGATCAGCTTATGATAAGTGCAGCTGTTGTGGCAACACTTTTGCTGGTCGCCCGTATCGTTGACTTTGCCGTTAGCTTAACTGCGGGTGCCGTTGTGCAGAAGTCAAATTTAAAGTGGGGCAAATATCGTTCTTGGCTACTCATCCTTCGCTGGGTCGTTCTAGGTGGTTGTACATTACAGTTCTTAAATACGTCAGCATTGCCTCTTGCTGCTAGGCTTGTAATCGTTACTATGGGCTATTTTATGCTCCACTTCTCAATGAACTTTATTGCCCTGGCGCAGTTTGGTGTTCTTGCTGTGATGGCGGGTACTTCAATGGAAGACAGGACCCGTCTTTCTACAAGAGCATCACAAGCTTCAACAATCGGTCGCATTATAACATCTGCTTCTGTTATACCCATCATTAATTATTTTACACCCATTGTAGGATCTGCGAACGCTTATCTGGTCGTGGCAGCACCTTTTGCAATAATTATGGTTATAGGGGCCGGCATAATTAGTAAAGCCGCCGCTCCTTATGATCAGCAAGGTACTGTGACAAAGGTTGGCGCCCCTACAGTTACTGTTAAAGACATGATTGATTCTGTTGTTACGAATAAGCAACTATTAATACTTGTTCTTACGAACACATTATCTATGGTTGCAGGTCAGGCTCAAATGGGAATTGCAGCGTATTACTTTATGTATGTTTTAGGAAACTTTACCCTGATGGCTGTTGCTATGACAATTTCCACAGTCTTTGGATTCTTCGCTGCTTTGATTGGACCGCAAATTGGCAGAAGACTTGGTAAAAAACGAGCGATGATATTTGGGTTATTTATATCGTTTGTTGCCAGTATAGCTATCATGTTCTTTGCAAGCGCCTCTGTTACCGTGTATATCGTCATTACCTGCTTACGTTCAATCGGTATGTACAGCTACATGTGTTTTGGCCAAAACTATGTCCTTGATGCCGCTGAATATGGCTACAACCACACAGGAAAAGACAGTCGTACTGTCGCT
>JANKMV010000129.1 GCA_024650095.1 Bacillota bacterium
TATTCTTCATTACTACAACCTCCTAATTCTTTTTACCTGAAATATTAGTATTTTATTGTATATATAGTTACGTAGAAAGAGAATTCATTGCTAGTTTAAACACATATCATCTCCTGCCTACAACAACATTCCGATTCTTTCTTATATTAGTCGAATCGCTTGTTTATCTATAGAAATCCCCCCCTTAAAGACTGAATTTTGCAAATATTACTGCTAGTCATTACCCATGATCACACTGCAACTTTGTGGGAAAGAAGTTAACTATTACATAATGAAAAATTGAGCCTAGTATTTACACCAAACGTACAGGTCCAAGAAATACATAGAATTAATTATTACTTAAAACATTTTTAATCAATTAATTAATTACAATTTACATACTATCATAAGATAAATAAAATATTTGTAATATTATGTCGTATTTATCTAATATTGCAAATATTTTCAAATTAAGCAAAACATTAGTTAATAAGACAATAACCATACATTGATTTGCTACTTTTTTTCACTTCAAACATCGTATAATTCCATCAATCGTACTTGAAGAACGCTTCCCATTTATTGTACGAGTTTATTGTGGTACAATGTGGATAAGCATGTGATTCATATGGTTTACTTTTAGTGAAAGATACTTAGAGCATCTTGTATATGCAAAAGTAAAGGAGAAATTTTAATGTGCCTCATCCTAGTTGCGTACCGATATCATCCGAAATACCATCTAGTGCTTGCTGCCAATCGCGATGAGTTTTACAGTCGCCCCACTGAGCCAGCAGCATTTTGGCAAGACCAGCCAAACATTTTGGCTGGCAAAGACCTCGTCGCAGGTGGAACCTGGCTGGGGGTAACTCGCGCAGGACGCTTTGCTGCCATAACAAACTACCGAGACCCGGCATTAGAAAATAGCAATCGCCCCTCTCGTGGTGATGTGGTCAGTAAATATCTCGCGGGCACCGATAACCCTGCTGCCTATATGGACATGATGATTGAGAAAAGGAACACATATAATGGGTTTAATCTTATTGTGGGCGATGGCCATTCCCTTTGGCACTATTCCAACATTTCAGGTGAAGCACAATGTCTTTCCGCTGGATTTTACGGAGTAAGCAACCATCTACTAGACACCCCTTGGCCGAAGGTTAGACGAAGCAAAGAACACCTGGCTCGACATCTTAAAGCCGATTATATTGATAAAGAAAAAATATTTAATACACTTCATGATAATACTCCGGTGAGTGACAAACAACTACCTTCAACCGGTGTCACCCTAGCATGGGAGCGAATTCTTTCACCTATCTTTGTTAGCTCGGCAGAATATGGCACTCGTTGCTCTACCATCTTAACGATAGAGCATAGTGGACTGGTACAACTAACGGAACGAACATATTTGCCCAACAAAAAACAGTTTATAGACTCCTCCTACGATTTTTATACTTCTAGCATACAATCTTAGCGGGATTGACGTAACCACCACAACCGGTCGATAGGGATAGATTGCCCATTGCCTATTTTTGCAAGACTAATAAGTACTACGCAGGGTGCAAGACAAACCTTTTAGTTATAATTAGCTACGTTGATACTTTTCTCGATGGATCCATGAGGAAAATGCGAGATCATGTCTGCTATGTCGACACAAGAGACCAGCTTGCCCCAACCATATAATTGTTGACACAGCTTACGTTCACGTAAGCTGAAAACTGTTTTGCCAACACGGAGAGCATGCCGTATCAATTCAAGGTTAAGGTGATTACTACGGCCGATGGGAAACCCGCTATCAACCAAAATTGGCAATCGATTAACCATGCCAACTGCTTTCTCATATGTTTCTTGGCGTATATCTTCATAAGCCAGTTCACTACATACAGTTCCACCTAAAGACTTGGCTACTCGGTAGTCAAGATCATTTTCCTGTAAAATTCCTGTGCAGATACCAACTCCACGCTTCCGTAGGGCCCGATAAATAGGAGTGCCTTTACCGGCACCACCGACCACAAAAACTTGCTGCAGTCCATTATCCGGTTCTTCTAGGGTACAGAAGATTTCATCATAGGTGGCACCGCTTACATGGTAAAGTTGGTGAACTTCTTTTTCCTTCACCAAGTCTTCCGGGTGGCCACAACCCAATATCCGCCCATCTCCCACCAGCATCACTGTATTGCTACATTTCATGGCTATATCAATCTCGTGTAGTGAGAGCACAACTGAAATTCCCTTTTCATTACGCAGCTTAGCCAAAATCCGCATTAATTCTACCTTGTGTTGAATATCTAAAAAGGCAGTGGGCTCATCCATAACAATTAGTTTTGGCTCTTGTACCAAGGCACGAGCTAAAAACACTTTCTGTTTCTCACCATCGCTCAATTCATTAAATGTCCTCTCGACCAAGTGACTCCCACTTACCGTTTCCACTGCATCCGTAATAATTTGCATATCCCTTCTGCGCAAACGACCAAACATATTGGTATGTGGGTAGCGGCCCATGGCAAGAATATCAAATACCGTCATTTGTCCCTGGAAAGAGCGATCCGTTAGTACCACAGCCATCATGCGAGCTCGCACTTGTTCACTTAGTTGAGAAAGGGGGTGTCCCTTAATGTACACCTCCCCCAACACGGGTGGTAATAACCCCGCGATGGTCCGTAAGATGGTGGTTTTGCCGGCGCCGTTTGGCCCCAACAATCCCAATACCTCACCGGCTCTAATCTGTAAATTAACCTGGGCAACCACTGTTTTTTTATCATAGCCCACACATAAATTGCTGGTTGTTACAATACTCATAGTGATGTCCTCCGTGTCAGTAAGTAAATGACGATGGGTGCACCGATAAATGAAGTTACTGCACTGATGGGTAATTCTACCGGAGCAAACAAGAGACGTGCTAACAAATCGCATGCTGCAGTAATCATCCCACCAATCACAATTACCGCGGGAATAAGCACGCGGTTATCGGTCGTGCCAAAAAGTAAACGTGCCATATGGGGCACAGCCAATCCAATGAATGCAACCGGCCCTGCATATGCCGTTACCATCCCGGTAAGCAAACTAGATAGTACAACTACTAAAAGCCGTATTCTTTTTATTTGCACACCCATACTTTGGGCATACCTTTCACCCATAAGTAATGCGTTTAGTTGTTTACTTACTAAAAAAACTGCTAGCAGCACAGGCACGGTTGTAAGCGTTAACAGTGTCACCCGATTCCACGTGAAGCCGGCAAAGCTACCCATGGACCAAACGACAAAATTACGAATGTTCTCCTTTTCAGCAAAGGTGACAAGAATGCTGATTACAGCACCCCCTAGATATCCCACCATCAGCCCAATCACTAGGAGCATAATTATATTTTTTACTTTTGCCGCAACACCGGTGATGATGGCCATAACCACCATTGAGCCGGTCATGGCAGCAACAAAAATTACCGAGGTACTTTGTGACGTGATGCCAAATCTTGTACCCGTTAGCGTGACAATTCCCACCATCAGTGCCGCACCGGAAGAGACACCCAGTACAAAAGGATCCACGATAGGGTTTTGAAAATAGATTTGTAATAGTAAACCCGCCATCGACAAAGCGGCTCCACCGACAACAGCCGCTAGGGCACGTGGTAAACGAATATCTCGCACAATGGAAGACTGAATAAAATCAAGTCCTTCCTGTTGAAACACTATTTTAACAACATCCATAACCCGGATCTGAACCGATCCCAATGCCACACTGAACAAAAAGATGACCACTAACATCGCAGCAAAGATAATAAAGATCAGCACGTATCGAGTCTGTTTCTTTCTTTGTATCTCTTCTAGTGGGAGCACTATTACACCTCACTTCTTTCACTTTTAGGGCGTTTGGGGTACCTTGTAAAAGTAGTTAAATATTTTGTAGTCAGGGTAAAGCTGCGGATACAGAATGACTTGTAACTCTTTGATTACCGCTGGTGTTTCGTCAATCACCTGATAGTACCATGGTTGGTAGCACCAAACATTATCATCAACCAAGGGTTTCATAGTGGCCATCAGAGGTAACCCTCGCTCCACAATATCCTGCACGGAGGTATGATATGCTGGTGGGCCCGAGGAAATATAAACATCCGCTTCCATTGCTTTAGCATAAAATTCTTCCAGAGTAATTGATGCCGTCATAACTTGGTCTGGGCCTAGGTCTTTAAAAACATACGTACCACCGGCCATTTCAATTTGGTTGCCAACATAGGAGTTAGCAAAGGGGACATAGGCTTTACCGCCAATCAGGAAGCCCCATAAAATACTCGTTCTCTCTACATCGATGATTTTTTCTTTTAGATCTTGCAAAATGGCGTCCTCTTCAGTAAAGAACGTTTCTGCAACTTCGTTTTGTTCATAAAAGGCAGCAAATAGTTTCACCCACTCCATGCGAGCCATGGGATCTGCTTCCCAAGCAGAAGAATCCACCACATAAGGAATGCCAAGCTCGTCAAGCTTTGCCGCCATTACATCCTGCCCCTGGGTAAGAAAAACTATATCTGGTTGTAGTTCTTTAATTTTTTCAAAATCGGGAGACTGACTATTACCCAAGACAGTAACGCGGCCTTGGGCCACACCCTCTTTTAGTTCTTCGATATACCAATTATTTATATTGTCCGTATATCCAACCACAGAATCCAAAGCTGCTAGGGGTCGCAACAGTGCTCCTTGTGTTTCTGCGGTGATGATCACTTTTTTTACTGGTGTATAGATTATGCTTGCGTTCTCCTGCTCAGTAGGCGCTGTTTGCCCCTCGGGAACTAACAATAAGGTACGTCCAGCTCCATCCGTAACGGATGTAATACCGTCTTGCAGATTCCTCACTGCAAAAGAATTTGTGTAGACAAGAGCAATTGCACTTTCATTATTTGGTTCTTCCTGCCCGTTTGTAGTGTTCTTACTGTTGGAATTGCATGCTGTCAAGAGCATAAAAAGCAGTAGCAAACTCCCCGAAATCATTCTCTTACTCATTTTCATAGTATCCTCTCCTCCATTTTGTTTTTTTTGTTAATCGTACTACAACCGCGGCATCCCCCCTTTCAGTACTTCAGTACTGGTCACATTAGCCGCGTACTAACTGCGCGCGATTGTTCGTACCAGTGCAAGAAAGGGCGCGCTTATTCATTTTCCTTGATGCGCCCTTGCAGTACTGGTCACATTAGCCGCGGGCTAACTGCGCGCGATTGTTCGTACCAGTGCAAAAAAAGTTCATGCCTTTGGTTCTAAATAACCAAGGACATGAACTTTACCATCGTTCATAGATGCGCAGATCATTACAGGCAGGTCTCCTGGCTTAGAATCATCAATCCTACACGCCTTCCCGGTGATACCAGTGGCTTATGTGCGGATCTCCTCTATACAGTGGCGGGACCGCTCGGGATTTTCACCCGATTCCCTATTCTCCCACGTATGTGGGCACCTATAATGCTCCGTATGTAATTTTGCTTAACGTATAATCATTATTTAAGTGCTGTTTTTTGCATAGAAATAAAACTTTCCAATTGGGGTAAATCATTTGCCAATAGTTCATAAACAAGATATGAGGGATTAATGGATTCAATGACTTGCTTAATCTCTGCACATTCATAGGGCAGGTGCCAGTCAATGGCACAGATATGGTGGCGAACATAGCTTAACTGGTCCCAAAAACTTTCGAGTTGAGTAATCTCTTGCACCTTGGCGTGATGGTCTGCCATAAAATAGGCGCCGGACAGTGATTTATTCAAATGAACGCCCTTAATTTCATGTACTAATTCCCCGAGGCCTGCTAGCGTTTCTAAGATGTAACGACACCCTTCTTGTTCCGTTTGTATTGCTGGATTTGTGGTTAATAAGTGTCCGATATCTAACACAAAGCCTTTATTGGGGTAACTAACTCGTGCAAAAAAATCTTTTGTGCTCTGGTAATCCACCATGCGTAAACCCGGCCACCATAAGTTTTCTAGTAAGAGAGTGACACCCATATCTTCTTTGCCAAATGCCTCTTCGATTATTTCTAAGCTAGCGTCAAGTATGTCTTGGTCAGTGTACGAATATTGACGAGTGTAGGTATGCAATAGTTCAACATGAGCCACATGAAAGACCATATACTTTGCGTCTAACGCCTGGGCTTGTGCAAACTCACGACGGAAAAAATCCACTAAAAAATCTTTACCGACGCCACCATAAAAGTGGTTTATGCTTTGTTCAGTTCCAAACTGCCTCAATAATGCTT
>JANKMV010000012.1:0-8802 GCA_024650095.1 Bacillota bacterium
GGAGTACCGTTCATTTAAAATATCTAACGCCCGCTCAACAGAACCGGGTCCGCGAGTATATCCATGATCATGCCTTGAAAATGTACGAATTACAAGAAACAGCACGACTAAAATTAGTGCTGGCCATAGCACCATCATAAACATGCCACCAAAAAAGTGTCCGTGCCACATCATCTGCACCCCTCCTAGTTGTCTTTTTATCAGTGTACCATAAAATTGTGTAGTTATGATGGAGATCTTTACGGTAAGAGTATTTTAGGGCAAACACTGTAAACATAGGACGATAGCCATACCGACTGTAACGGTTAGCATCATGTTCTTAGAGCGCCAAGCAACAAAGAACGCTAGCACACTTGCAATGAGATAGGAGTTGGCAGGTGAAATAAATATTTGCCTATCAACCGTTAGAATACCAGGAACAATCAGGGCCGCTAAGACGGCAACGGGCACATAGCATAACCAAGTAATCACGATTTTGGGAATTTCAAGTTTGGTTAGTACGTACATAGGTAAAAAACGAGGAAGGTACGTCACAGTTGCCATGCCAAAAATAACGATTAGGAGTCTTGCCATTTTTCCACCATCACTCCCATCGTGGCTGTACAAATCGTAGCCAACATAATATACCAACTTCCTGGAATCACCAAATAGAAAAATAAGGACAATATCCCGGAAACTCCTGCGGCAAATACTAGTTTTCTTTCTGTCACTTGAATTACTAACAGAAAAATAAACATGGCGTATAACGCATACTCCATGGTTAAAGCAGCTTGAGCACTATTGAATAAACCACCAAAAATACCTCCTAACATGCCCCCCATAACCCAGCCTGCATATGCAGTACCAAAGAGACCTAACATAAAAAAATGGTTACGCTCATGCTCCCTAAATTCTCCGCAGGCCATGGCATAACTTTCGTCTGTTAACCAGAAGGCTAAGAGCGGCAATGATGTACGTGGAAAACTCTGTAGATAGGGGGAGAGCGATGCACTCATGAGCAGATGACGTAAATTAACGAGAAAGACTGTAGCGATAATGGAAACGGCACCCGCTCCTGCAGCTAACATGCTTACAGAAATAAACTGCGCGCTGCCAGCAAAAACGATTAGCGACATCATAAAAATGTAGGGTAAGCCAATGCCCGCAAGGCTAGCTAAAGCACCGTAGGCGAACCCCAAGGGTAAATAGCCTAGCACAATGGGTAGTGCCTTTCTAGCGCCGGTGAAGACATGCTGTGTGGGTGTCATTTGGAATCCTCCCGCTCTATAGCAAAACACCAGTTCACGTTTGTATAGAACTGGTGTTTTTACATACATAGTATTTTGAAAGACAAGACTAGCGTTTTGAGAATTGTGGTGCACGTCTGGCTTTCTTTAGACCGTATTTCTTACGCTCTACCATCCGTGGGTCTCTTGTGAGAAAGCCGGCACTCTTGAGTGCAGGACGGAAGTTATCTTCCGTTTGCAACAGTGCACGCGAAATGCCGTGGCGGATTGCACCCGCTTGGCCGGTGGTGCCACCACCTTCAACTTTAACAATGACATTAAATTTAGTCAATGTGTCGGTTAGCGTTAACGGCTGGCGTACAATTAGCTTTAATGTTTCAAGACCAAAATATTGGTCAATATGTCTGCTATTAATCATGATCTCGCCATTACCAGGAACAAGGCGAACACGAGCAATGGCATTTTTCCTACGACCGGTACCGTAAAACTGAACTTGTGCCATGTAAGTTTCCTCCCTTCTTCCCTAAAATGTCCAAACTTCAGGTTGCTGTGCTTCTTGCGTATGCTCAGTGCCAGCATAGATGCGGACTTTTTTGAGCATTGCACGACCGAGGCTGTTATGGGGTAACATCCCTTTTACTGCCATCATCACAACCCGATCAGGTTTGGTTGCCATCAGGGTGCCATAGGAAACTTTCTTCATCCCACCTGCATAACCTGAGTGATGGTAAGCAAATTTTTGCTCTGCTTTTTTCCCAGTTAAGACTACCTGAGAGGCATTGATAACAATCACATGGTCGCCGGTGTCTACATGGGGAGTATAAATAGGTTTATGTTTGCCGCGAAGAATGCGGGCAACTTCCGTAGCTAATCTGCCCAAGGGCTTACCAGCGGCATCTAAAATATACCATTTCCGTTCGATCTGCCCTTCTTTAGGCATAAATGTGGTGGTGCGCATACTTTTCCTCCTTGATCAAAACACTTTGCAATACATCGCTAACGGGGCGGAAAACGACATATTGACACAGAGATATTTTATATTATGGATACCTGCCTGTCAAGTATATATCAGTGACAGCGCAATTTATTGTAGAATTTGCTAGTATTTTACCTCTAGCATCACTAAACCATACGCTGGTGCTGTCCAACCGGCAGCCATCCGACTTCCGGCACAAATAACGGACCCGAGTTCTGGCGAGCGCTTATGACGACCAACTTCAATCAATGTGCCCGCGATTATACGTACCATGTTATACAAGAAGCCATTGGCTTCGGCGGTGATGGTATAAAAGCCATCTTGCTCTGATACGTCGAGCCGTGTTAGATGACGTACAGTCGTTTTTACGGAACTGCCACTTGCCATAAAGGATGTAAAGTCATGCCGCCCCACAAGTGTCATAGCTGCTTGCTGCATCAATTCTAAATCAAGTGGATAGCGAACGTGTAATGAGTAGAGTCGCTGTAGCACTCGTGGGTAAGGGGCGTTATCAATAGTATAGCGATACACCTTACTCTTGACGCTAAAGCGAGCATGAAAGTTATCAGGCATTACCTCGGCTGAGGAGACCACAATATCTCTTGGCAGCGTTGCATTTAGTGCATAGGGGATTCTATCCGTGGGTACACCCGTTTTTACTTGAACGGTAACAACTTGTCCTAGCGCATGTACTCCGGTGTCGGTGCGACCTGCCGCCGTTAACCGTACAGGTTCACGGAAGACAGTTTGCATCGCTTGCTCTAGCTTCTCCTGTACAGTAACTGCATTTTGTTGTAGCTGGAAGCCATGATAGTTGGTGCCGTCATAGGCAACGATGAGTTTGATATTTTTCATAACGGCCTCCTGGTTCAATAGGACTCAGGCAACTATAAAAGTTCAAAAGTTCTAACCTGACCCCAAGTTAGAGGTTGAGCCGGAATAGAATCATGATAAGAACGATGGTAAATAAAATGGCGATACCGTCCCGTGGAGCTGCCTTAAGTTCATGTAATCGGGTACGACCCTCTCCACCACGGTAACAACGCGCTTCCATGGCGACGGCGAGGTCATCCGCGCGGCGAAAAGAGGAGACAAACAAGGGTACCAGTAATGGCACCAGGCTTTTTGCTCGACGATAAATATTGCCGCTTTCAAAGTCAGCACCGCGCGCCATCTGCGCTTTCATTATTTTCTCACTTTCTTCCATGAGCGTAGGGATGAAACGCAGGGCAATGGTCATCATCATGGCGATTTCGTGTGCCGGCACTCCGATCTTTTTTAGAGGGGTCATAAGGTACTCTAGAGCATCGGTGAGCGCAATGGGCGATGTGGTTAGTGTTAATAACGATGTGGCGACCACAAGAAAGATAATACGTATCACCATAAAGACGCCAAAATAAATACCGTTTGTTTCCACTGTTATGGGACCTAATCGTAGTAAGACGATGCCACCCTTGGTAAAGAAGAAGTGGATGATCAGTGTGAAGATCATGATGTAATACACTGGACGCAAACCACGGAAAAAATAACGCAAAGGCAGGTGAGATGTGAGCAATAAAGTAAGAATAACGGCGGCAAGCAATAGATACCCCCAAAAAGTATCTACCGCAAAAACTGCCATAATTATAAATACTAAGGCAATAAACTTTGCCCGTGCATCTAGTCTATGCAAAAGGGAATCACCGGGTAAAAATTGACCAATGGTGATACTTTTAAACATACTACTCATGCCCTTGTACCTCCAGCATTCGTAGGATGGCGTCACGGGCCCCTGCAACGCTAAAGATATCCGTAGGTACATCTTTACCAGCTTGACGTAAACGATGCATTAAGAGAGCCATCTGTGGCAGAGCTAGACCCATTTCTTCTAACGACTCGGCGTCGGTGAAAACTTCTGCGGGTGTGCCATATAATCGAGTGCCACCATTTGCCAACACTAACAAGCGTTTGGCCCGGCTAGATACATCTTCCATACTGTGTGAGACCAAAACCACAGTTAGGCCTTCTTCTTGATGGAGACGGTCAATTTGGTCAAAGATCTCTGTTTTCCCGCGTGGGTCTAAACCCGCAGCGGGTTCGTCTAAAATGAGAACATCTGGCTGCATTGCCAACACACCCGCCATGGCTACACGTCGCATTTGCCCACCCGAGAGTGAAAATGGAGAACGATCTTGCACAGCTTCAGGAGATAGCCCAACTATGCGCAACGCTTTATCCACTCGGTGACGGACTTCATCCTCTGCCAGCCCTAGATTTTTGGGACCAAAAGCCACGTCTGCAAAAATAGTTTCCTCGAACAATTGTTGTTCGGGAAACTGAAAGAGAAGGCCGACTCGACGTCGCAGTGTGCCTAGACCGGTTTTTTCCTTACGGATGTCTTTATCGTCCATAAGAATACGACCCGTGGTAGGCGTTAGCAATCCATTTAGATGTTGCACAAGTGTTGATTTTCCTGACCCGGTTTGACCAATAATGGCAAGATATTCGCCTTTTGCAATGGCAAGGTTAATATCTTGTAGTGCTTTAACTTCAAAAGGAGTTCCCGGCATGTAGGTATAACTAACATTTTCAACTGTTAAAAGCATAATTGTTTCACCAGTTCATCTACCGTCAGCACTGAAGAAGACAGCGCCACACCATGTTGTCGTAACTCCCTGGCCAGTTCAGCCACTGGAGGTGTATCTAAACCTAATGCGCGTAACTCTTCCACGCGCGAAAAAATTTCCTGCGGTGTACCAACCATCACGACACGTCCACTTTCGAGGATGATGGTACGATCAGTGGCTACAGCCTCTTCCATAAAGTGCGTGATTAAAATGACGGTAATACCTTCTTCGTGATTCAAGCGAGCTACTGTTTCTAATACTTCACGACGGCCACGAGGATCTAACATAGCGGTTGGCTCATCTAAAATCAAGCATTTAGGGCGCATGGCAATGACACCTGCAATGGCCACCCTTTGTTTTTGACCACCGGACAGTAGATGTGGCGCATGCTGTTTGTAGTCAGACATGCCCACAAGTTCCAGAGCTTCATCTACCCGCTCTCGGATTTCAGCTGATGGTAGCCCCAAGTTTTCTGGTCCAAAGGCCACATCCTCCTCAACCGTCGTTGCCACAATTTGGTTATCTGGATTTTGGAATACCATACCCGCCGACTGCCGTATCTGCCAATGGTTTGCCGTATCAGTCGTGTTGAGCCCGTTGACATAGAGCTCACCATTTGTCGGCAGTAGGAGGGCATTAAAGTGTTTAGCTAACGTTGATTTTCCCGAACCGTTGGATCCGAGAATTGCAACAAATTCCCCTTTGTCGATACTTAAATTTATGTCGCGTAGTGCCCAGGATTGGCCATCTTCATCTTTTTGGTATGCGAATCCCAGACCTGCTGCACGAATAATCTCGATTGAACTCACCCCCGGCGCGTAGAAGATGCGTTTTTGTACTGTAAGCAGATAATTTTCTTCCAGTACAAGAAAATCGACAGCAAAAGGGTCGATTTTCTTGGCGCTATATTATTCTCTACACAAGCTCGATGATTGCCACGGGCGCAGCGTCACCGCGGCGTGTCCCCATTTTTAGGATGCGGGTATATCCACCCTGACGCTCTAGATAACGCGGTGCGATTTCTTCGAATAATTTTGTAACCGCGTTTTCATCGAGAAGATAGGACAGAGCTTGGCGGCGCGCATGTAAGTCATTACGTTTGCCGAGTGTAATCATTTTTTCAGTAATACTGCGTATTTGTTTAGCTTTAGCTTCCGTAGTCTCTATCTTTTCAGCGAGAAACATTGACGTAACCAAGTTACGCAGCATGGCTCGGCGATGTGCACTGCGGCGGCCGAATTTACGTAGTACCATGGCTTCTCCCTCCTTTACTCATTGCTGTCGCGCAAATTTAGATTAAGTTCTTCTAATTTCTGTTGAACCTCTTCGAGCGATTTCTTGCCAAGGTTGCGAACCTTCATCATTTCTTCTTCACTCTTTTGTACCAACTCTTGTACAGAGTTAATCCCTGCACGTTTTAGGCAGTTGTAGGAGCGCACAGAAAGATCTAGTTCTTCAATGGTCATTTCTAAACTCTTAACCTTTTCGTCTTCATCCTTTTCATCAAGAATCTCCACTTCATCCACTTTTTCAGTCAGATTTATAAAGAGATTCAAATGTTTGTTAAGGACTTTAGCTCCGAGACTAATGGCTTCATCCGGATGAATGCTTCCATCTGTCCATACTTCAATGGTTAATTTATCATAGTCGGTGTGCTGTCCTACGCGAGTATCTTCTACCTTGTAGTTGACACGCCGTATTGGCGAAAACAATGAATCCATGGGAATTACACCAATTGGCTGTCCTGTTTCTTTATTCCGCTCGGCTGGAACATAGCCACGCCCGTTGGTAGCGCTTAATTCCATGTAAAGGCTACTGCCTTCTTCCAACGTTGCGATATGCAAATCAGGATTTAAAATTTCTACGTCTGCTGGTAGCTTAATGTCACCCGCTGTTACCGCGCCCTGTCCTGAAGCAACTATGGTCAATGTTTGTGGCTCATCTGTGTGGATTTTCATCGACAATCTTTTTAAATTGAGAATGATTTCCGTGGTATCCTCAAGTACTCCAGGTATGGTAGAAAACTCATGCATGACATTTTCAATTTTAACTGAAGTAATTGCAGCTCCTGGGAGCGAGGACAAGAGCACGCGGCGCAGAGAGTTACCAAGGGTAGTGCCATAGCCGCGCTCTAGGGGTTCTATGGCAAACGTACCATATGCAGTATTTGTGGTACCATCAACACGTTCAATCTTCGGCTTTTCTATTTCAATCAAGGATCAAACCCTCCTTCTCGATTCCATTACCAACGCGAGGGTAAATTCGTTTTCCACTCAAAGCTTAGCGGGAATACAGCTCAACGATAAGATGCTCAGCAATGGGGATATCGATTTCATCACGATTCGGTACCCGTACGACCTTGCCGGAGAGAGTTTCACGATCTACGTCTACCCATTCCATCGTCCCTTGATTACGCGTTAATTCCGCTATTTCTTTGAAACGACCCTTGCTACGACTAGCTTCACGGACAGTCACCTCATCGCCAGGACGTACCTGATATGATGGGATTGTAACTTTTTTTCCGTTAACGGCAAAGTGGCCGTGCTTTACTAGTTGACGCGCCTCTGGTCGGGAAAGAGCAAATCCCATACGATAAACAATATTATCAAAACGGGATTCCAATATTTGCAGTAAATTCTCACCTGTAATACCTTTGCGACGGTCGGCTTCTTGAAAATAACGACGGAACTGGCTTTCCAGTACGCCATATACACGACGTGCTTTTTGTTTTTCACGTAGCTGTAAACCGTACTCAGACGTTTTACTTCTACGTCGTTGACCATGTTGGCCTGGTGCATACGCTCTGCGTTCTACACCACATTTTTCTGTATAGCAGCGTTCGCCTTTAAGGTATAATTTTAAACCTTCACGGCGGCACTGCCTGCAGACGGGTCCGGTATATCTAGCCAATAGACTGCACCTCCTTAGGTTAGACTCGGCGCCGTTTTGGCGGACGGCATCCATTATGCGGGATGGGTGTTACATCTTTAATCAAATTCACTTCAAGGCCCGCTGCCTGTAATGAACGAATGGCTGCTTCCCGACCTGAACCCGGTCCTTTAACAAACACTTCCACTTCCTTTAAACCATGCTCCATGGCAGCTTTGGCGGCGTTCTCCGCGGCTAGCTGTGCAGCAAAGGGTGTGGATTTCCGTGAACCTTTAAAACCGACTGCGCCGGCACTGGCCCACGAAATTGCATTTCCCTGCAAGTCTGCAATGGTAATGTGTGTATTGTTAAAAGTGGACAGAATATGGGCAACACCATGTTGAATATTCTTGCGTTCACGCCTTCTGGGGCGTGTAGTTTTCTTGCGTGCTACCAAGACATTTCCCCCCTATCTTACTTACTTTTTACGTCTGACACCAACTGTACGCTTTGGACCTTTGCGTGTGCGTGAATTATTCTTCGTGTTTTGCCCACGCACAGGTAATCCTCTGCGGTGACGGATTCCGCGGTAACTACCGATTTCCATCAATCGCTTGATGTGCATCGCTATTTCGCGACGTAAATCACCTTCTACTTTGTAATTTTTGTCAATATACTCACGCAGCCTGTTCACTTCATCTTCAGTTAGATCACGGACACGTGTATCCATGTTAACTGCTGATTGATTCAGGATGTCTTGCGCAGTTTTACGGCCAATGCCATAAATATAGGTAAGCGCGATTTCCGCACGCTTTTCACGCGGCAGGTCGACTCCAGCAATCCTCGCCATAGGATTTGCACCTCCCTTTCTTTTCACAAACAGAATTAGAATTTCCAGACTTTTCCCTTTTTATACAATTAACCCTGTTTTTGTTTATGTTTCGGGTTTTCACAGATCACCATGACTTTACCCTTGCGCTTAATGATTTTGCATTTTTCACAAATCGGTTTCACAGATGGTCTAACTTTCATCCCAAAACCTCCTTTTGGCGTCTACTTATAACGGTAGGTAATCCGACCACGTGTTAAATCATATGGGGATAATTCCACCAAAACTCTGTCCCCT
>JANKMV010000012.1:8812-15562 GCA_024650095.1 Bacillota bacterium
GGGAGGATTCGGATGAAGTTCATGCGGATTTTTCCCGAAACATGGGCCAGTACCTTATGTCCGTTTTTTAGCTCTACACGAAACATCGCGTTGGGCAACGGTTCTATAACTGTTCCTTCTACCTCAATACCGTCTTTTTTCTTTGACATCAGGTTTGTTTCCCTCCCTTTCTCCCCCAGGATGGTCTGCGACAACCATACCATGGATCGCCCGTACAATTTCTTCATCGCGCGCTTTACGTTGCTGTAGCCTAGCCACCAAATCAGAGGGTCCTTCCTGGTGGAACTTTAAGTGACGAAGATATTTTTTCTTTGGGCTTTTTAGGGGGCGGTCTGAACCATTGGCAACGAGAACAATATGTGGTTCTACGAAACCAACGATCAGGTAATACTCACCGGAGTCACGACCTGCAAGAGAGTGAACCAGAGCGCCAATATTTGGCGTTTGAATCATATACATTCTCCCTTCTCTATGCAGGAATGTAAAACCATGAGTGACATCTACAGTGCGGTCATAATAACAGGCGCATCTTCAGTAACGACAATGGTGTGTTCGAAGTGTGCTGACCATTTACGATCTTGCGTGACCACTGTCCAATTATCCTGCAATGTTTCTACTTGCCATGTTCCACTGTTCACCATGGGTTCAATGGCCAAGGCCATACCGGCCTGCAGTCGAGGTCCACGGCCCGGTTTACCGAAGTTTGGAATTTGGGGTTCCTCATGCATTTGGTTACCAATACCATGACCCACATAATTCCTGACAACAGAAAAGCCGTGTTTCTCCACATACACCTGCACAGCATGAGAGATATCTGTGAGATGGTGGTTGCAAGTCGCCTGCGCAATCCCTTGATACAGTGACTCACGTGTCACATCAAGCAAGCGTAAGACTTCTGCATCCACGTCGCCAACTGGAAAGGTGGCGGCGGCATCTCCGTAATACCCTTGGAACACCGCACCCACATCAATGCTAACAATGTCACCATCCTTCAACTTACGTAAACTGGGAATGCCATGTACAACTTCTTCATTAACGGAAGCACAGATAGAAGCGGGAAAACCATGGTAACCCAAAAAGGCGGGTGTACAGTCAGCTTTACGAATGAGTTTTTCAGCAATTTTGTCCAATTGGGCAGTTGTGATGCCAGGTTGAACAGCCTGCTTCAACGAGTGCAAGACTTCTGCTACCACACGACCGGCGGCACGCATCAGCTCAACTTCTCGTTGCGATTTAATGGTAATCATAACAGATCTCCATTTACTTCATAAAGCCCTGGTAGTTTCTCATCATCATGTGGCTTTCAATTTGCTTTACGGTCTCAAGCACCACGCCCACTACGATGATCATACCAACGCCACCGAAAATAATGTTTATCTTGAATACAGCTTGTAAAATTACAGGAGCTGTGGCAATGAGAGCCAAGGAAAGTGCCCCTGCTAGCGTGAGACGACTGGAAACCCGGGCGAGAAACTCCGCGGTAGGCCTCCCGGGACGAAGCCCAGGTATAAATCCGCCATTCTTTTTCATATCGGTTGCAATCTTATTGGGATCAAATTGAATAGCGGTGTAAAAGTATGCGAAAAAGAGAATAAACAAGATAAACAAAATCGAGTGGACACCTCCACCAGGAGCGAAAACCCTCGTTATCCAGTTTGCCACAGGATGTTCAATAAAGCCGGCGATAGTACTGGGGAACATGAGGAGCGTTGAAGCAAAAATGACTGGGATTACACCAGATTGATTCACTTTAAAGGGAATATGCGTGGACTGACCACCGTACGTTTTCCGGCCGATGACCCGTTTAGCATACTGTACTGGAATGCGACGTTGACCCTCTTCCAGCGCAATAATCCCCACAATCAATGTAAGCATGATGATCACAGTTGCTAACACTGTAAAGATGTTCAACTGCCCAATTCTTGTTAATTCAAAGGTTTGTAGTACACCAGGACCAAACTGTGAGACGATACCAGCAAAGATGATAACCGAAATACCGTTTCCCAAACCCCGGTCGTTAATGAGCTCCCCTAACCACATCAAGAAAGCTGTACCTGCGACCAACGTAATAATAATACTGGCATAGGTGAAGGTGCTAGGGTTTAACACTGCGCTACGGAATATTCCCAGTGTCATGCCAGTTGCTTGGATAAGCGCCAGCACGATGGTACCATAGCGAACCACCTGTTGCATTTTCTTTTGCCCCTCGGGTCCCTCTTTAGACCATTCCTCAAACTTGGGAATGACCACTCCCAGAAGTTGTACGATAATGGAGGCGTTAATATAGGGGAAAATTCCCATGGCAAAAATCGTGTAGTTCTCCAGAGCACCACCGGCAAAAACATTAAACAAGCCAAACAGATTGCCCTCTTGAAAAAAATTGGCGATTTGTGCTGGATCAACGCCTGCCACTGGCACATGTGAACCAAGGCGAAAAACAACGAGCATGAGTAGCGTAAACGTAATACGCTGGCGTAGTTCTTTTATTTTCCAGGCACTGCGAAGCGTCTCTAACATGCTAAAGCACCTCGACTTTGCCACCAGCAGCTTCAATTTTTTCCGCTGCGGTTTTCGTAAAGCCTTGGGCTTTTACGGTAAGAGACTTTTCAATTTCTCCACTACCAAGAATCCGCACGCCGTCTTTGAGAGACTTTATAAATCCCTCTTGCTTTAACAGCTCAGGCGTGATTTCGGTTCCATCGGCAAAGACATTCAAACGCGAAACGTTAATTTCGTTGTATTCTTTTTTAAAGATGCTGGTGAAACCCCGTTTAGGCACTGTACGTTGCAGGGGCATTTGACCGCCTTCGAAACCAGGACGGACACCGCCACCAGCACGGGAATTTTGTCCTTTATGCCCGCGGCCAGACGTTTTACCAAGACCACTACCAATACCACGACCAAGTCGCTTTTTGGCGGTGCGGGCACCTTTAGGGCTTTTCAGTTCATGCAGACGCATTATATTACACCTCCCTTAGAGTTCTTCTACGTTAACGAGGTGGGACACTTTGTTAATCATACCCCGAATTTGAGGTGTATCTTCATGTTCCACGACTTGGTTGAGCTTTTTTAAGCCAAGCGCTTTCACTGTCAGCCGTTGGGGCTCGGGTCGCCCAATCACGCTGTTTACAAGTGTGATGCGTAACTGTTTTGCCATGTGCTTACCTCCTACCCTAATAACTCTTCCACCGTGATGCCACGGAGCTTAGCCACTTGTTCGGCTGTTCTAAGAGACCGCAGGCCTGTCATGGTGGCATGAACTACGTTAATTGCATTGGCAGAACCAAGAGATTTGGTGAGGATATCATGGACTCCAGCAAGTTCCAGTACTGCACGCACAGGACCGCCAGCGATCACGCCCGTACCTTCTGAAGCAGGCTTGAGTAGTACACGTCCTGCACCAAAAACGCCTGTTACTGCATGCGGGATGGTCGTGCCCACAATGGGGACTTTGATAATATTCTTTTTAGCATCTTCCACGCCTTTGCGAATAGCTTCAGGTACTTCACCAGCTTTTCCTAATCCTGCTCCAACATGACCGTTGCCATCACCGACAACAACCAATGCGGAGAAGCTAAAGCGGCGTCCGCCCTTGACAACTTTGGCAACGCGGTTTATTTGTACGACTTTTTCAGTCACTTCTATTTTATTGGGGTCGAATTTCTCCACGCCTTGTTTCCCTCCTTCACGTTAAAATTCCAGGCCGGCTTCGCGAGCGCCGTCAGCTAACTCTTTTACTCGGCCGTGGTAGAGGTAACCGCCTCTGTCAAACACGACGTTTTTAATGCCCTTTTCTGAGGCTTTTTGTGCAATAAGCGCACCCACCTTACGGGCAGCTTCCTTATTTCCACAAGTACCTTCACCATCACTGATGGATGAATCAAGGCTAGAGGCTGTTGCCAGCGTGATACCTGCCTCATCATCAATAATATGCGCATAAATGTGTTTCAAGCTACGAAACACGTTCAAACGCGGGCGTACACTTGTGCCTTGCAATTTTTTACGAACACGAAGGTGTCTTCGTTTCCGTTGAAGATTTTTATCCAGTCGCGTGAACAATTCGTTTCCCTCCCTTACTTACCAGTCTTACCGACTTTACGGCGAACCCGCTCTGTGTCGTATTTAATACCCTTACCTTTATACGGTTCAGGTTCACGAACAGCACGGATATTGGCAGCAAGGCTACCAACGGCTTCCTTGTCAATGCCTTTTACCACAATTTTAGTCGGTGCGGGAACTTCTAGCTGAATCCCCTGGGGTGGGTTAATGTTGACAGGGTGAGAGTAGCCGATCGCAATGACCACATTTTCTCCCTGTTTAGTAGCACGATAACCAACGCCCACGAGTTCTAGTGTTTTTGAATACCCTTTGGTGACGCCATCAACCATGTTTGCAATCAATGTCCTAGTGAGGCCATGGAGGGAGCGTTCATTTTTTTCATCGTTATTGCGGGTGACAATAACTTGGTTATCTTCAATACTAATGTTCATCAACTTGGGCAACTGTTTCTGCAGTTGACCCAAGGGTCCTTTAACCGTTACTAAATTATCGTTACTTGTACATTCAACGCCTGCTGGTAGTTGAATGGGTTTACGGCCGATACGGCTCATGCATATCCCTCCTTTACCAGATGTAGCAGAGGACTTCTCCGCCGACTCCAGCTTTACGTGCTGTCTTATCGGACATGATCCCCTGTGAGGTGGAAATGATGGCGATACCGAGACCACCCAAAACCTTGGGCAGTTGATCTTTCTGCGCATAGACGCGCAAACCGGGCTTACTGATCCGTTTGAGACCGATCAGCACCTTTTCACGGCTCGGACCATATTTCAAGAAGACTTTAATGGTACCCTGCTTATTGTCTTTTTTAAATTCATATTCTTTAATAAAACCTTCACGCTTCAGTATATCCGCCACCGCTAACTTAACTTTCGAACCGGGAATTTCCACAGTATCGTGTTTTACCATATTCGCATTACGAATTCTTGTTAACATGTCGGCAATTGGGTCCGTCATGGTCATTGCAATCGAACCTCCTTTCTCTCCAATCCCCTTACCAACTGGCTTTTGTTACGCCGGGGATTTTCCCTTCATGGGCGAGCTTACGGAAACAAAGGCGGCACATACCAAACTTGCGCAGGTACGCGCGGGGACGGCCGCACAATTTGCAACGGTTGTAGCCTTGTACTTCAAACTTAGGGGTCCTTTTTGCCTTAGCAATCATGGATTTTTTGGCCACTATTTCCCCTCCTTTTTGTAATGTTTTTTATGCTGTACGAAATGGCATACCCATTCCGCGTAATAATTCTCTCGCCTCTTCATCAGAGCTTCCACTTGTGACAATAATGATATCCATGCCGCGCACCTTTTCCACCTGATCATAACTGATCTCCGGAAAAATCAACTGTTCACGCAAACCCATGGAATAATTGCCACGGCCATCAAAGGATTTGGGTGAGACACCGCGAAAATCGCGTACGCGAGGGAGTGCCACGTTTACGAGTTTATCAAGAAACTCATACATTCTCACTCCACGTAGTGTCACTTTGCAGCCAATACTCATGCCTTCACGAATTTTGAAGCTGGCTACTGATTTTCTCGCTTTGGTAATTACAGGGCGCTGCCCAGCAATCAATGTTAGATCGTTAACAGCGGCGTCTAGAGCTTTAGGATTATCCTTTGCTTCCCCAACGCCCATATTGATGACCACTTTCTCCAAACGAGGAGCCTCGAGAACGTTTTTATATTCGAAACGTGCCATTAACGCTGGCAGAACTTCGTTCTTGTATTTTTCTTTTAGGCGGGCCATACACTGTTACCTCCTTTCCAGCTACTTGTCGAGAAGCTCCCCGCACTTTTTGCAGGCACGGACCCAAGCTACTTTGTTTGCTTTTGTGATTTGTGCTTTTTTAATCCGTGTTGCTTTCTTACAGCTAGGGCAGATGACCATGACTTTAGCACTATATACGGGCGCTTCTTGGTCATAGATTCCTGCTTGTACTGTTTGCGTGGGGCGTGTATGCTTCTTGACAATGTTTATCCCTTCAACAACCACTTTGCCCGCTGTGGGCAGAGAGGAAAGAACTTTGCCCTTCTTGCCTTTATCCTTACCGGATAGGACGAGAATTTGGTCTCCCTTTTTTACATGGAGTTTAGCCACTTAAATGTTGCACCTCCTTGCGCTAAATCACTTCCGGTGCCAGCGACACGATTTTCATAAATTCTTTATCCCGTAATTCCCGGGCTACCGGTCCGAAGATCCGGGTTCCGCGCGGATTCTTCTGATCATTAATCAAAACAGCTGCATTTTCGTCGAATTTAATATATGAGCCGTCTCCTCGCCGTAAACCCTTGGCCGTACGGACGATGACCGCTTTAACGACGTCGCCCTTTTTGACAACTCCGCCGGGTGTTGCTTCCTTAACAGAAGCCACAATAATATCACCAATGTTACCTGATTTCCGAGTTGATCCGCCAAGGACCTGAATACACATTATCTTTTTTGCCCCGGAATTATCAGCAACCGTTAGATACGTTTGGGCTTGAATCATCGTCAAACCTCCTTCAAAACAGATGTCAGATGTCTGAACTCGGAAATCGGATCTTGTGACCTCGCATCTCCGACTTCAAGCCATTAGAGCTTTGTTTTCTCAAGTATTTCTACTAAACGCTTGGTTATGCTATGTGCCCGTTGCCGCATCTCGCACCAAGTTCTGCGCACCAAAACCGACAGCCAGTCCCACAACGCCT
>JANKMV010000130.1 GCA_024650095.1 Bacillota bacterium
AGGTACTGCCTTACCCGAAATATTCAAGGAAGTGCGTTTGAATGATAGTGACAGCTATCTATTTACTGCGCTCGATGGCTATTCCGTTGAAATAAAACAAGAGGATATCCAGCAAGGTCTAATCTATTTAAATGATGCTGGAGAAGTTACAGTGATGTTTGCGGGGTTGCCAAAGAATACCACCATCAAAGGGCTATTGTCGATAGAGACAGTTGAAGTTGATTCGTAGCTAGGATTACTGAATACGGCAACGGAGGGTAATATGGTGAGAAGGTTTTTATTACGTTTTACTATGTTTGATTTGGTACTGATAGCATTAATGGCCTGTTTGGGAATTGCCACCAAGCCTATAATTGTACCGTTAACTCATATTATTACAGGGCCACTCTTTATTCCTGGTGGTGCGATAGCCGGTGGTTTCTACATGATGTGGATCGTTTTAGGTGCGGGCTTAGTTAGAAAACCAGGTACGGCAACATTGGTGGCAACAGTTCAGGCTATTATGGTGATTTCCTTGGGGATTTTTGGTACTCATGGTCTGATGAGCTTTTTTACTTATATACTTCCGGGTATAGCTGTTGACGTAGTGCTATTGCTATCACGTCATAAAGGCTGCTGCGTTGGTTGCTGTTTTGCCGCTGGTATTGCTGCCAATACCAGCGGTACCTTCTTGGTGAATCTGGTTTTCTTTAGACTGCCGCTGATCCCGTTAGTGCTAAGTATATCAAGCGCTGCATTATCTGGAGGTCTCGGTGGTATTATTGCCCATGCTGTGCTCAGTCAGTTGAAAAAAACAGGGTTTAGCAGCTTCCTTACCAAGGAAGTGTAGTACCCCACCAGTAACAGGGGTAGTGGTAAATGCAGGGGAGGTTAAATGCATGAAAAAGGTAGTAATACTAGTTACCGTATTGATGGTTATTGTGGGAATTACTGCTTTCATAAACAAATCAAATTTGCATGAAAAGGCAACAAGTCAAGCGGATGCTATTTTACGTATTAAGGCAGATGATATTGAAACCGAAGTCGATTTTAATACCATCAAAGCATTAGAAGAAGTGGAGTTTGCTGCTGTGCTGAGAAGTAGCGGCAAGCCTGATGTTGACACTACATTTAAAGGGGTACAGTTAAAAGATATCTTAGACAAAATGGAAATAGATATAGCGGGAAAAGCACAAATTGTAACTAAGGCTGTTGATGCCTACACAGTTGCGCTATCAATGGCTGAGGTGTTGGAAGATGACAACGTATATGTAGTTTATGAACGGGATGGAGCGAATTTAGAGACAAAAAAAGATGGTGGGTCCGGCCCCTATATGTTGGTTATCAGAAACGATCAGTTTGGGCAGAGATGGAATAAGTTCTTAATGGAAATCACATTACAATGAACAACCCCATAGAAGTTAATGATTTATCTTATCAATATGAGAACAATTCTCCAGTACTATTAAAAAAGGTTAACCTAACCGTATCTAAAGGAGAGATATTAGCTATTGTCGGTTTGAGTGGCATTGGCAAAAGTACACTTTGTTACTGTCTTAGTGGTATTATCCCTCACGTATACGGAGGAGTTATGGCAGGTGATGTTCTATTAAACGGGACAAATACAAAAAAGATGACTTTGCCCCAAATCGCCACCACACTGGGTATTGTTTTTCAAAACCCAGATAATCAACTATTCTCGCCAAGTGTTGAGGATGAAATTGCTTTTGGTCCGGAGAACTTGTGTGTGCCACAAGGGGAGATAAAAACAAGAATAAACGAGGTATTAGCGACCGTGGGCATGGAAAGTTTTCGCCATGCTGGACCTCACCATCTTTCAGGAGGTCAGAAACAGTTAATTGCTTTGGCTTCGGTGCTCAGTCTGAAACCTGATATCATTATTTATGATGAAGCTATGTCACAGATTGACGCTGCCGGGAAAGTGATGATTAAAGAAATGTTACTGAAATTAAAGAGTGAAGGCAAAACAGCTGTCATGGTAGAGCATGATTTTGATAATCTGGATATCGCTGACAGGGTGATGATGCTAAAGAATGGTACGCTTGTTCCCTATGAAGGTGCATTGACATAGGCTGCGAGGGGGAGCGCAAAATGATCAAGCTGAATAATGTTAGCTTTGCCTACGAAAAAAATAAGATGATACTTAGAAATATTCATTTAGCAATAGAAGCAGGAACTTGTACTGTTTTAGTGGGGCCTAACGGCGGTGGCAAGACAACCATTGGCAAACTAATGGCGGGCATTCTAAAGCCCTCTGTGGGAGATGTCATGGTGAATGAGTTAGATACCAGAACTGCAGAACTAGCCGAGATAGGCAAGAAAATAGGTTATCTTTTTCAGGACCCCCAAAGACAGTTATTTGCCCCCACGGTTAGAGAGGAAATTGCTTTTGTAATGGAACTACAGGGAGTACCGAGTGATCAGATTGATATTAGGGTTGAAAGGTATTTAGATAAATTCCAACTGAAGGCTCTGGAAAATTCTTTCCCTTTTCAGTTAAGTCGAGGAGAAAAACAGCGTTTGGCTATTGCCGCCATCATGGTGAATAATCCAGTTTTCTATATTTTGGATGAACCGACAACAGGTCTTGACTATGAACGAAAAAAGGTTTTGTCTGCGGTAATAGAGCGGTTGAGAGAGGAAGGCATTGGCATGGTTATCATCAGCCATGATCAAGCATTTGTAAAAAGACATGCCCAACGAGTTATAACTGTGTCAGGGGGTGAGCTGCTTGATGATACTAGCAACTGACCTCGACCCCAGAGCAAAACTATTTTTTGTCCTTGTCATATCGAGTTTGGCGGTTTTTCTGCAGAATACTTTTCTGTTATTGTTGGTTTTTATTGTTTGTTTAGGGGCTGTTGCAGCAACGGGTGGGAGTTTAGGAAATATGCTAAAAAAGTTTAGAAAATTTTTTGGAATTTTTATTGCGGTGGTACTACTACAAAGTATTTTTACTCAGCAGGGACAGGCAATCTTGCAACTGGGAGATATTACGTTGCTGACGGACTTTGGTCTAATCAGAGGGATGCAAACCATTCTGCGTTTTTTAATTATTATTGCCTCTGCTTTAGTCATGACAACGTCAAATTCTCGGGAGATTATTCAGGGACTTGTGCAATGGAAGATTCCGTTCGAAATTGCTTTTATGGTTTCCATTGCCATCAGGTTTTTACCATTGCTGCGTGAAGAAGCAACCGATATGCTTACGGCAATCCAACTTAGAGGGGTTAACCTTAAAAAGATACCTTTGCTGAAACGAATAAAAATGTATTCTTATTTACTACTACCGTTGATTTCTAGTGTGATGGTTAAAGCTCAGGAGCTTTCTGTAGCTATGGAAATGAGGGCATTTAGAGCATACCCCCAGAGAACTAGCTTGCGGGTTTTACAGCTTGGACGAGCAGACTATCTTGTTATGGTATTGTGTACATTATTCTTTTTGACGGTAATGGTATTATACTTAATGTTGATCTAGGGAGGTAATTTAGGTGAAAGTCTTTTCTGTTTTTGGTATTACTCAATCCGGCAAGACCACAACCATTGAAAATATCCTGACGGAGCTCAAAAAAAGGAGATATACAGTGGGATCAGTGAAAGAAATTCACTTTGAGGAATTCGCCATTGATACAGAGGGATCCAATACAGACCGTCATAAAAAAGCCGGTTCTCAGCTTGTTACTGCCTGGGGGTATTACGAGACGGATATCCTCTATAACCGAAGAATCTCGCTAGATGAAATTTTAAAATTCTATGATTTTGATTACGTCGCCTTAGAAGGTGTTACGGATATCAGTGCGCCGAAGATCATTACTGCCCATAACACTCAGGAAGCAGATGAACGGTTCGATGATACGGTTTTTGCCTTTTCGGGTAGACTAGCAAACAGTCTGAAGGAATACAAGGGTTTACCGGTTATTAACGCAATAACGGAGCGGGAAAAGCTTGTTGACCTGATTGAAGAAAAAGTATTTGCACGACTCCCAGACTTTCCAGAGGAATGCTGCGGTAATTGTGGTTTCTCATGTCGTGAGTTAAGCGGGAAAATACTGCGTGGTACTGCCCGACGTGAAGATTGCGTAATCGCCGATGGCAGTATACGTTTAACCATTGATGGCATAGAGATTCCAATGGTACCTTTTGTTCAAAATTTGCTCCATAATGCTGTGACGGGTGTTGCTAAAGAACTCGAGGGCTACCGGAAAAACGGTGAACTTGTAGTAAAGATAAAAGGAAGCTGAAGACGTGTTTGATAAAGAGTTTACAGTTCAAAGAGATATTGTGCGTTTCGATAAAAAAGAAGAGTTTTACAGTAAAAAAAATGATGTCGCTCTTTTTAGTTTTATTGATTCGCGTCAGCAAACAAAAGAGTGGGTTGTTAAAAAATATTGCACCGGTAAGACAACAAAGGAAAAAGACATTTTAAACTATTTGTATGAAGGTGGTTTGGCGGTGCCAGAACTCATTTATGCCGGAGAAAACCATTTAGTCTTACAGTACCTTAAAGGGGTAACACTGCTAGAGTGGCTAGAAAGGCAGGAGCAGCACTATGAAATCGGGCATGCATCACGGCAAACCATTGTAAACTGGGCGGACTGGTTTCTTTTATGTTATTCATTGTTAGAAAAAGCATATGGGGAGAGCATGATTTTGGGTGATGTTAACTGGAGGAATTTTATTTTGGCCGAAACTATTTATGGCTTGGATTTTGAAGATTGCCGTATAGGGAAGAGGGAAGAAGATATTGGGTGCCTATGTGCCTTTGCTTTGACGTACAATCCGTCCTTTACGCCTTGGAAGCTGAAGTTGGTTGCTGTTATACAAGATGTTTTTGAAGATAAGCTTTCTCTCTCATCCACGCTTATCTCTAGAGAGATGAATAAGGAACTTAGTAGAATGCAGGAAAGAAGAGATAGTAAGCTTCTGCTGCATTGATTTTGGAAAGCTATGGAGATAGAGGTTTATCGAACAAATAAAAAAAGTAGAGGAGAATTAAAATGAACAAGAAACTTTCTTTATGGGTATTGTTGTTGGTGTCTTTATTAGCAGTTAGCCTCGTGCTAGGTGGTTGTCAAGGAGACAAAGAACCGCAAAATGAAGGTGAGCCAGTTACGGCGTCGGAGTGGGAAATAAAGATTATATTTAATAGTGAAGAGGTTGTTGTTCCTATCGAAGATATTCGTGGTATGATTCAAACCACAATTGAGGTAGAACGCGATGAAACTACTGCGTATACCGGCGTTATCCTCAAGGATGTTCTGGCACTAGCCGGTGTAACTGAAGCAGCTGTAGTGACTTTAGAAGCGGACGATGGTTATTCGGCCTCCCTAGAAGATGCTACTGCAATATTCTCTGATCAGACCATTTTGGCACTGCAAATTGATGGCGAAGACTGGGATAGTGATTCAGGTCCAATTCGCTTGGTCTCCACAGAAGCTTCCGGAAAAAGCTGGGTGGGACAGTTAAAGCTAATCACTGTAGAATAAGCAATTTTGTTAAGCAACGGAAACTGCAGGAGAGAGAATACAGGAATATTTTCTCTCCTATTTTACGAGTACATCAGTAATTATTGATTTGGAGGAGAACAGATGACTCCTACAGAAGTAAAAACACGTTGTAGCCACAAGATATTATTATATTTGTTAATTTTACTTGGCACAATTATTGTTGGCTGTGCTAATTCATCGCAAGAAGCCCAAGGTAATTCTAAACTGTCTCCGCTAAATATAATTGGTGATGTCGATGAAGTTTTACAGGTGGCCTCGTTTCGTGACTTTACACCACTAGAAACCATTCAACACCGGGATATGCAGATTGAGGCCATAGCTCTTGAAGCTCTCTTACAGCGGGCCGAACCATTCAGCGTCGATTACGAGATTTTATTTATTGGGGATGATGGTTTAAGTGCACTTCTTACTAATGAAGACCTGTCGCAGTGTTACCTTACGTATAACCTCGAAAACGGATGGGAAGCCATTAATTTTAATCACCCCATTAGTAGTAATGTCAAAAATATCAGTGATATTGTGGTTATCGCAGCAGAACTGCCACTAGGTAAAGGTTTTACTATCATAGATACTTCTGCTAATTTGCGATCTTTCTCGGTAGGTGAGCTGTATCAACAAGGATATTTAGTGGTTTCTACACTTAGAGGTCGTGCATCTATCGAAAAAGATGGCAAAGT
>JANKMV010000131.1:0-1175 GCA_024650095.1 Bacillota bacterium
TTGTGTCGGTTTGGTGCGATTGCTATCATTGACGATACGTACTCCATAAACGAAAGCAAATGCAGACGATGCAAGATGTGCGTGACCGCCAAATATTTGGATGGTGGTTGTTTGATGGTGAAATACCTAAAGACTAAAGAATGAGGAATGGTGAAGTACAATGGCCAATATGAGGTTTAGAGCACATGATACCTTTTTCATCAGAAAAGGTTGGATTAATAAGGGGTTACGTAATGTCCAAAATGATTCATCAGTTTTTATGGGTATTAACGGTAATCCCATGGATATCCTGGGCATTGGTGCAAATATGGTGAAAGCGTTACGTTATTGGCTCCAGGCCGTAGGACTTACTGAGGAACCCCCTGCAGGTCGACGTATGCAAACTCTTACACAGCTCGGTGAACTGATTTCTGATAATGACCCATACCTAGAGGAAATGGGTACGCTATGGCTACTGCATTACCGTCTGGCGACGAACAAAAGAGATGCCACAGCATGGTATTACTTTTTTAATGAGTTCAGACTATCCGAGTTCACGCGAGATGACTTTGTCATTCAATTAAACAGCTATATACGTCTAAATGGTGAAGAGGTTTCTGAACGTTCTTTGGATGACGACTATAACTGTATTATCAATACCTATGTTCCTCGCATTAAGTCCAATCCAGAAAAGGTGCGACCGGAGAGTAATATAGATTGTCCATTAGGTGAGCTAGGCTTGATCGACATTGGTAACAAGAAGGATAAAATTTACAAAAGGAGCACACCCAAAAAGGACACTCTGCACCCACTGATTATGCTTGCGGTGATTGTTGAGCAGGCTGGTGGTCAGCAGGAAGTGAAGATATCCTCTATTCAAAATGACATTTGCAATGCTGGTAAGGTTTTCAATTTGGATATCATCACACTAACTACAATTCTATATCGGATCGAGCTTATGGGATACATTAAGGTTGTACGTACGGCTGGACTTGATGTTGTGAGGATTGATAGAGAAACAAAATTCTTTGATTGCGTGAGAGCATATTACAGGTCGATCAATAATTAGGAGCATTATTGTTGGGAGCGTGTTTAGATGTTAAATGGAAAAATTGATATTGTAAAAGGTTTTCAAACCTCGGTCAATATGGTGTGCCATGCTTACTGGTCAGCGCATCATCCTTGGTGTTACTCTT
>JANKMV010000131.1:1184-6174 GCA_024650095.1 Bacillota bacterium
AGGTTAGGATGTTTATCCCAACTATAGCATCGTTAGACATGCTAGAGGATGTGATGCTAAGTACGGCAACGACGTCAACGCAGAGAGCCCACATTTTAATTGGTGCATATGGCCGGGGCAAATCACATATTGTACTTGTTTTGATGTCTCTCCTTTTCAGGAAGGATAAAACTCTTTTTAAAACGATTCTGCACAAGATGAAGGTCAGTAATCCGAAGCTATACGACTTCGTTTCCGAGTATATCAAGAGCGACCGCAAGCTGCTCCCTATCATCGTGAGCGGCAGTAGCGCCAGTCTGACACAGTCTTTTTTGAACGCATTGCAACAGGCTCTCAGTGTGGAGGGTTTAGGGGACCTAATGCCAGAGACGCATTTCAGAGCATCGGTAAATACAATTGAAAACTGGCGGGTCAATTATCCCGACACATATAAGCGCTTTGTTGAAACGCTTAACGTGCCGATAGAAGACTTCGTTGTCTCCCTTAAGGAGTATAATGTCGCTGCGTATGAACATTTTGCAGCATTGTACCCTGATTTGACCTCTGGCAGCACGTTTAATCCGTTCCTAGGCTTTGATGTGGTCGAGATATACGATAAGGTAGTGGACAAGCTCGTTGATAGGGGTTATGATGGTTTGTATCTCATCTATGATGAGTTCAGTAAATACCTCGAATCGAGCATTGCCAATACTACCATTAGCGATATCAAGCTGTTGCAGGACCTAGCCGAAAAATGTGTCCGGAGCGGCAAAAAGCAAATTCATTTGATGCTCATCTGCCATAAGGATATTGCCAACTATATCAACAACAATCTGCCTAAAGAAAAAGTTGATGGGTGGCGAGGTGTTTCCGGCCGGTTTAAACATATTAACTTCCACAACGACTTCTCGCAAATGTATGAAATTATTTCTGCTGTCATAAAAAAAGACCGCGTTTTTTGGGATAATTTCTGCCTTTCCAACAAAGATAGGTTTGACGACCTGGTCAAGCGATTTGCCGCCAATGGGTTGTTGGATGATAACAACAGTAATACTATCGCTCTGACAATAAAAGGTTGCTATCCGCTTCACCCGATATCAACCTTTATACTGCCCCGCCTTTCGGAAAAGGTAGCTCAAAACGAGCGGACATTGTTCACCTTTTTGTCGGCTGACGACAAGCATACACTTTCGGCTTTTCTTACTTCTGCCGAGGGTGATTTTACCATGCTTACTCCAGATTTAATATACGACTACTTTGAGCCGCTACTGAGAAAGGAACCGTATACTACCGAGACGCACAAGTTGTATAAGCTTACTTCTAATGTTTTGCGTAAGGTAGAGCCCAGCTCTCTTGGGGCAAGAATTATTAAGACTATATGTTTAATTTATATTATTGAACAGTTTGAGAAGCTGCCACCCACCTATGATATTATTGTCGACGCGTTTCAGGATGTGGTCGGAGATACGAAGCTTATTAGTGCTTCGTTGAGTGACTTAATTGACAAGGAGTGCATCGTTTATCTTAAGCGTAGCAATAATTACCTTAAGCTAAAGGAAAGTAGCGGAGTAGATGTTACGGCCGAGATTGAAAGAGTTATTGATAAATACCGCAATACGCTCAGTGTCAAAGAGATTCTCAATCGCTCTGCTTATGATAGTTTTATGTATCCTGCGCGTTATAATGATGAGCATGAAATAACTCGATACTTTGACTTCACTTTCATTGAGAGCACAGAATTTTGGGCAGTCAATGATTGGAACGAGAAACTGAGAACAAGTGAGGCAGATGGCGTAGTGTTTGCCATCATTCCCAAAAACGAAGGGGAGATTGCCGCGATTCGTAATTCGATACTTGCGGATGCTCATAATCACGACCAGATTGTGTTCGTTATTCCAAACAAGTTTAAGGAAATAGAAAAGTTGGCCTTTGAATACAAGGCTGTTTTGCAGCTAAAAACACAGGTCATTGATGATGAGTTGCTCAGTGATGAGTACGATATCTATATCGAGGATTTAGAGGAGGTTATCGGTAGCTTTATTTACTCCTACGCTCGGCCGGAACATGGTGGAGCGGAGTATTACTACAACGGCCAAAGGAAAAACCTGTATCGTAAGGCGCATATGTCTTCTTTGCTTTCCCAAATCTGTGAAGATACCTTCCCGCATACGCCGGTAATTAACAACGAGTCAATAAATAAGAATTATTTACCAACGGTTGCTATCAATAGCCGAACAAAGATACTGTCTGGTCTGCTCAACAGCCAACTCGAGCCTAATCTCGGCATGACTGGCACAGGTCAAGAGGTCTCCATTATGCGTAGCACCTTAATTCAGACAGGCGTTCTGGTTAATCCCGAAACTAACCCTGCGATTGATATGCATCCAGCTGATGAGAATATCGCCCACGTACTTAGGATCATTCAGGGTTTTATAGCTGGTGCTAATACTAATGGCGGGCAGAGTTTTTCTGTTCTCTATGATATTTTAACCTCGACACAACAAGGGATTGGACTTAAGTATGGAGTTATTCCAATCTATCTTGCGGCTGTGTTGCATCTTTGTAAGCAAAATCTTGTAATCAAAAGTGGCGACATTGAAACCAAAATAACACCAGAATTACTCAACAGCATTAACGAGAATCCGGGGAATTACTCTGTAATTATGGAGAACTGGAGCGAGGAAAAAGCGGAATACATGGCTGGCCTTGAAAGGATATTCAGTGAACATATCATCGAAAAGGAAAAGGCGTACAATAGTTTTACCTATATCGTTTTGGCCATGAAACGCTGGTATATGTCTCTGCCAAAGTACGCGAAGGAAATGGACAAGACATATCATGGAGGCGGTAACCATGATGCGTTCAAGCCGCTTACACGCAACAAAAAGCAATTCATCAATAGCTTGAAGCAACTTGAAAGTAATCCAAGAGAATACCTTTTTGATAAGATATTTTCCATTTTTGGAATGAATGAGTTCACTTTAGAGATTCTACCCATTATCAATAATGCTAAGCACGAGTTTGATACAGCTGTTTCATCACTTCTTACTGAACTGGCACAGGACATAGAGTTTATTTTCGCCGGTACCGGTGTAAGAAGTTCTACACTTGCATCAACCATTAGAGACTGGTACGAGAATCTTGACGATGCTACGATACAACATCTTTTCGCTCACAACGAGAACAAAGTTTTAGAACTTATGAAAACGATCACCAACGACGAAGCCTCTTTTATGAAGAGACTGTGTAAAGCTGTCACCTACCTTAGAATTGATGACTGGAACACCCAAACGGTTAGTGATTTTCTGCGAGAGATTAGAGCTTTTAAAGAAACTGTCGAAGATTATAAGCAGAAGCGTAGGGCCGGTATATCTAGTACATTGGATATGTATCGGCTTATCTTCACTGACATTAGTGGAAACGAGGTCGTTAAGACTTTCAATAAAACAGCATATGGTAGTCGTGCAAAACTCTTATTTAATGATATTACAACATCTCTTGAAGAAATGGGACAGTCAATTACCGAGGAAGAAAAGCGTCAAGTTCTCATGGAGATACTTGAAAAGCTATGTTAGAAAGGGGTGGTGGGATTGAGCGATACCATATATTTCGATAACGCCGCTACGACATTTCCAAAGCCGGAAGAAGTATATGTTTTTATGGATAAATTCTACCGCGAATGCGGCGTTAATCTCGGACGCGGACAGCACAATCTTGCTGCTAAGGCGAGCGCATTGGTGTCGGAGACAAGGAGACTTCTTCTTGATTTATTCCATTGTTCTAATAAGAAGGTTATATTTACTCATACAGCAACTGAGGCGATGAACATCATTTTGCAGGGGCTGACACTGACGGACGGTTGCAACATCTATCTGTCGCCATTTGAACATAATGCAGTAACTCGTATTGTCGCCCATCTCCAAGACATCCACAAGCTGAATGTGATTACCCTTGCCGTCAACAAGGAAAAATTGAGCTTTGATCTCGAACGGATTAGGTACCAGTTTTCCGAGAAAAAGCCTGCCCTTGTCGTATTAAGCCACGCCAGCAATGTTTGCGGGGTTGTTGCCCCTATCCACGAGTTGTGTGCCATGTCGAAGCCTTACGGGGCCATTAATGTCATTGATATGTGTCAAACTGCGGGATTGGTTGACACGGATGTCAGCAGCGATAATATTGATTTTGCTATCTTTGCGGGGCACAAAACGCTTTATGGTCCATTAGGTGTAGCTGGGTTTGTATGTTCAGGCAGACTGAAACCACTCCCCCTGCTATTTGGTGGTACCGGTGCGGACTCTGCAAATCAGTCGTTACCTGAGACGGTGCCGGAGCGGTATGAGGTAGCAAGCCCAAACATCCATGCTATTTCTGGCCTGTTCGCTGCGTTGCAGTGGATTAAAGCTACAGGTATTGAACAGATTTACGAAAAGGAAAAGTACAATCACTTCAAACTAATTGATGTTTTGAGCTGCTTTGACAATATCAAGATTTTTACGCCTAATGACATAAGCTCCGGAATTGGAGTAGTGTCTTGCGTGTTTAACGGCTACAGTAGTGATAGCATTGGTAAGATTCTAAGTGAGCATCATATTGCGGTTCGGACAGGGCTACATTGTGCTCCATATTGCCATAAGTTCCTGGGAACATATCCTGCAGGCACTGTGCGATTTAGTGTAAGTTATTTTAATACCGATGCTGATTTTACTGTACTCCATAGGGTCTTGGACTACATCGTAGAAAACTCCTAATTGTAAGGGGGCAAAATTTGATGAGCTTTAAGGATTTATCGCTTAAAAAGGAATACCGTTCTCTACTTAACAGTGTCGTCAATGAATTCTACATTCCAATTTTGACCGAAGCAGTCGAATATAAGCGTGCTGTTGGTTTCTTTTCATCCTCTGCATTGGTTGAGATATCAAGAGGTATTTGCGGACTAGTCCGTAATGGTGGGAAAATCCAACTTATTGCTTCTCCTAGGCTATCGGTAGAGGATCTTTCAGCTATTAATGAT
>JANKMV010000132.1:0-3287 GCA_024650095.1 Bacillota bacterium
CTTTTTACATTGTTATTGCCTATCCGAAGACTTTAGCACTTTATTCTAATTCTCGATCCTCGAATAAATCCTAAAACACGAACAATTTTGGCAGCGAGTTTAAGAGAGGGATTGTATTCCCCCTTTTCAAGAAAGACAATGGTTTCTCTGCGTACGCCCACTCTTTTTGCAAGCTGTTCTTGCGTTAAATTTAAACGTGCCCTCAACTCCTTTATCCTTGTTTTCATTACACGATATCCTTTTTGCGGTTAAGTAATAACCAGGAAAGATAAAAAGAAAGAGCCATGCCGAGTAAACCAAGAAGCAATAAATCGTCGGTAGTGAGATACTAATGACGCCCATGTGTAATTTTTTGCCTCAAACTAGATATTTTTGTGCAAAAATTGGTCATGTATGATACAATACAAAGATGTGTGAATTTTAATAAAAAAGGCGGGACAATGTGATTACAGTAAGTAATGTAGGACTACAATTTGGTGAGCGTAAGCTCTTTGAAGAAGTTAACTTAAAATTTACTCCAGGCAATTGTTATGGAGTTATTGGTGCAAATGGAGCGGGCAAGAGTACATTTCTCAAAATACTCGCGGGTGAACTGGAGCCAGACACGGGTGAGGTTGTGATTGCTCGTGGTATACGTATGTCAACGTTAAAGCAGGATCATTATCAATATGATCCATGTATCGTACTAGATACGGTGATTATGGGCAACCAACGGCTATATGAAATCATCAATGAAAAAGAAATGCTTTATAGCAAGGCAGATTTCAATGACGAGGATGGTATGAAAGTTGCTGATTTGGAACACGAATTCGGTGAAATGAATGGTTGGGAAGCTGAATCAGAAGCATCCACACTACTGCAGGCACTAGGCATTGGGACAGAGCTTCATGGCAAAGTTATGTCTGACCTCCAAGGCGTAGAGAAGGTGAAGGTACTTTTAGCACAAGCTCTCTTTGGTAACCCTGGCATACTCATTCTGGATGAACCTACTAACCATTTAGATATTCAAGCTATTTCATGGCTAGAGGAATTTCTTATCGCCTTTGAGGGAATTGTTATCGTTGTGACACATGACCGTCATTTCGTGAATAAAATTTGTACCCATATGGCCGATGTTGACTATGGTCGTATTAAACTCTATATGGGTAACTACGATTTCTGGTATGAATCTAGCCAATTAGCTCTACAGATGATGAAAGATCAAAATAAGAAAAAAGAAGAAAAAGTAAAGCAGTTGCAAGAGTTTATTACCCGTTTTAGTGCCAATGCGTCTAAATCTAAACAGGCTACTTCGCGCAAAAAAATGTTAGAGAAAATCAATTTAGATGACATTGAGCCCTCCAATCGGAAATACCCCTATGTTGGCTTTAAGCCCGAACGGGAGGTTGGCAATGATATCCTGACAGTGGTTGACTTATGTAAAACTGTCGATGGCATCAAGGTGCTCGACAATGTGAGCTTTACGGTATATAAGGGTGATAAAATTGCTCTTGTGGGAACAAATGAGATTGCATATACAACCCTCTTAAAGATTTTGAGTGGCGAAATGGAACCAGATAGTGGCCACTATAAATGGGGTGTGACCATCACCAAGGCGTATTTCCCCAAGGATAGCTCACCCTATTTTCAAGATGAGGAACTGAATTTAGTTGATTGGCTACGACAGTACTCAACGGATAAAGCGGACTCGTACGTGCGAGGATTCTTAGGGAAAATGCTTTTTTCTGGCGAGGAGGCTCTTAAGCCGCTTAAAGTACTCTCCGGCGGTGAACGCGTGCGTTGCATGCTCGCTAAAATTATGCTCTGTCATGCCAATGTCTTGCTCTTAGACCAACCAACGAACCACTTAGATTTAGAATCCATCACAGCTTTAAATAATGGTTTGCGTGATTATAGCAGCAATGTTTTATTTACGTCTCACGATCGTCAGTTTGTGCAAACCATCGCCAATCGTATTATTGAATTTACGCCTCTAAAGATGATAGATGTACGTGTAACGTATGATGAATATTTAGAAAATGTGGCTATTTAATTAGCATTTTGTTGTAGAAACCATGACTATCTTGAGGAGTATCAAAAGAGTTGCGTAACATGGAAACAACGCAACTCTTCTCTTCTTAGTTTACATAGAAAATGAGTGACAATAGCATGATTATATAGTGAAGAGTTTGAACCGCAATGGACTATTTGCACTTTGCCACTTTGCAAGGAGGATTTCAATGATTAAAGCGTATGTAGTGGGGATTTCAAATTACTATGAGGGCGAGGACATAGAGGTTAGGTATAGTATCTATGTTGACCAAGAGCTGATATGTAAGAAATCGGTTTTTAAGGAATATAGAAAGCCATTGATCGTTAGTCATGTAGCATTATTGACTCTTTTGAAAGATCTAAAGAAATATAAGGGCAAGGAGATCGTTATTATTATTAATGATGCCTCTTTAAACGACCAAATAAGAGGATTATCGCAAACAAAGAAACAAGATGTCATCAAAATGGCAAAGAGAGTACAGCTAGAATTGAACCGCTTTGGCGATTCTGTCAAAGTTATAGATGTTAGTAAAGATAGTGTGAAATTAAATGAATGGAATGAGGAGCTTCGTTTTTAAAAACATGGCAGATGATGCTTATAGAGCTTGTTAAATATGAGAAAATCAACTATACTAATAATTAACAGTACAGTGAATTGTTGTGTAACCAAACGTCCACATATGTTTAAATCTTATTCTTTTTTATTGTGCTGTAAATTATATCAGAGTACTGATAGATAGGAGGTATTTATGGAGAATGATAGAAAAATTGCCATTTTAATTGACGCTGATAATGTATCCGACAAATATATCAAGTTCATATTTGATGAAATTTCCAATCATGGTACCCCTACATATAAGCGGATCTATGGCGATTGGACAACCCCACAACTGGCATCATGGAAAACTGTACTGCTTAATTACTCCATCTCACCCATTCAGCAATACGGTTATACATCAGGTAAAAACGCCACAGACGCTGCCTTAATTATTGATGCAATGGATATCCTTTATTCACATAACGTCGATGGTTTTTGCATTGTTTCCAGTGATAGTGATTTTACTAAGTTAGCGTCCCGTCTCAGAGAAGCAGGAATGTATGTAATCGGTATGGGTGAGAAGAAAACGCCAACACCTTTCATCGCAGCCTGCGAAAAGTTTAAGTATCTTGAAGTGTTAGCGGCCGTTCCTTCAAATTCGTATAAAGTTCATGAACGAATAGAAAAACAGCATGAGGTACAAAAAGAAGCAATGGCT
>JANKMV010000132.1:3297-6140 GCA_024650095.1 Bacillota bacterium
GAATCGATCAAAATTATTGTCACGGAAAGTTCAGACGAAGATGGGTGGGCATTCTTGGGTGAGGTTGGGAAAAGGCTCAATAAGCGTTACTCCGATTTTGATACAAGAAACTATGGCCATTCAAAGCTAACACCCTTAATTTCGTCCTTAAAACAATTTGAAATCCAATCTCGAAAAACGAGCAATCCCCAAATCACACACTACTTTATCAAAAATAAAGTATAAAAGTAGCAGAAACTCTAACTCTATAACAAAAGGTACTATTTTACCACCTGAAATGATTATTTCAGGTGGTAAATCATTTATCAGGCTAAAGAAACAATAGCTAACGATTGTGAGAACTGGTGTTTAGTCGTATTGTCGAAATCTAACCATTGACTACTACATATAGGGTTGGTAAAATATAGACATACTAGATATTGTGTTTCTTTTCGCGGGTCCGGAAATTATATTATATTGAAGTCACATAGAGAAAGTAGGGATGATCTTGAGTTTTGAAGGAAAAGTACCAAAAGGTTGGCCCAAAGTTCAGTTAACGTCAACGGCAAAAGTCGTGCTAGAAAAGAGATACTTAAAAAAGGTTGACGAGCAAACGGTAGAAACGCCTGAAGATATGCTTTACAGAGTTGCTTCAGTAATAGCAGGAAGTGAACAGCAATACGGAATATCAGCAAAGGAAATTAAAAAATTAGCAAAAGAGTATTATCAAATGATGGCTAATCTAGAATTTATGCCAAACTCCCCTACCTTAATGAATGCCGGTAGAGATTTGGGTCAGTTGAGTGCTTGCTTTGTACTTCCCATAGAAGATAGTATGGAAGATATTTTTGATGCCATTAAGTTTGCAGCCATGATTCATAAATCGGGTGGCGGAACGGGCTTTAGTTTTTCTCGCTTACGGCCAAAAAGTAGTGCAGTGCGTTCCACGGGAGGAGTCGCCTCAGGTCCCGTAAGTTTTATGAAAGTCTTTAATGCCGCGACGGAAGCCGTGAAGCAAGGTGGGACTCGGCGCGGTGCGAATATGGGGATACTGAGGGTGGATCACCCTGATATAATAGAATTTATTCAATGTAAAGAAAATAACGAAGAAATTACAAACTTTAATATATCAGTAGGGATTACCGAAAAATTTATGGAAGCTCTCCACAATAAGGAAAGCTATGATCTTATTGACCCCCACACGAAGGACGCCGTAGCACAATTGTCGGCGGTAGATGTTTTTGCTGCGATTGTCGATCATGCTTGGCGTAATGGGGAGCCTGGGGTGGTGTTTTTAGATCGCTTGAATCGAGATAATCCGACGCCCAAGTTAGGTGAGATCGAGGCAACCAATCCTTGTGGTGAGCAACCCTTATTACCTAATGAAGCATGTAATCTTGGTTCCATTAACCTAAAAGCGTTGGTAACCAAGCAGGAGGACCAGTCCGTTATTAACTGGGAGCGCTTGGCCCAGGTTACCCGTTTAGCTGTACGTTTTCTCGATGACGTAATTGATGCCAACCAATATCCCCTCATATCTATAGAAGAAATGGTAAAAGGGAATCGTAAGATTGGCTTAGGGGTAATGGGTTTTGCCGATATGCTAATTCAGTTGCAAATATCATATGCTTCAGAGGAAGCGGTTGAGTGCGCTGAAAAGGTTATGAAGTTTATTCAGCTGCAGGGGCGCCTAGAATCAGAACGTTTAGCCACAGAGCGAGGCACCTTCCCGAATTATGAAGGTTCAATCTATGATGGCGAACGAAAAATGCGTAATGCAACCATTACAACCATTGCGCCCACAGGTACCATTTCCATGATCTGCGGTGCCTCTAGTGGTGTGGAGCCAATTTTTGCGGTCGCCTATACGAAGAATGTCATGGACGGAACTTCTTTTGTGGAAGTCAATCCTTTGTTTGAACGCTATACACATGAGTATGACTTTAACTCCCCATCTTTAATGACAAAAATTGCCGAGACGGGTTCAGTACAGGGAGTTGCAGAAGTGCCTAGCTGGGCACAAGCTATCTTCATTACTGCACAGGAAATCGCGCCCCAGTGGCATATCCGCATCCAAGCGGCCTTCCAAAATCATACAGATAACGCGGTTTCTAAGACCATTAACTTCGATAATGCTGCCACCCGTGAGGGTATAGCACAAGCCTATATGCTAGCGTATGAATTAAATTGTAAGGGGCTAACGGTCTATCGTGATGGTAGTCGTAATGAGCAAGTGCTCTCAGTTGGATCTTCTCAAGTGGACAGTGAAGAAGAAGTAGTCCCAGCTAATATACCCGCTGCCAACACCATCACACCACGTCCCCGTCCTGAAGTAACGATGGGTGTTACAGAAAGAATAAAAATTGGCTGTGGCAATCTCTATGTTAGTGTAAATGCCGATGAGCAAGGTATCTGTGAAATCTTCACAAATACGGGACGAGCTGGGGGTTGTGCCTCCCAATCTGAAGCCACTGCACGCTTGATTTCTATTGCTCTGCGGTCTGGTATTTCTGTGGAGTCCATTATCAACCAGATTAAGGGCATTCGCTGTGCGGCCTGTATCCGTCGTGATGGTATCAATGTCACGTCCTGCCCAGATGCCATCTCACGTGTGATTAAGAAATATATGGATGTGGGCGGGAATGGTGATGGGAAGTCTAGTCCTATTTCTACACTTTCAGACGAGAGTAACGGACTTACGCAATCATTACAGAAGTTATCTTATGTGGCAGAAAAATCGGGTGAGTACGTGAAGAAAATTCCTGTAAATGGGCTAAAGAAAAAAGTGAGTACAGGCGTAGCTGTGGATCAAGCCTGTCCAGACTGTGGTATGCCCATTAATCACGAAAGTGGCTGTGTGGTCT
>JANKMV010000133.1 GCA_024650095.1 Bacillota bacterium
TGTAGCACGCCTTTAGTATTTTTTCTCTCCTTAAGCAGGAGTTACCATGTAATAAGTCGAATAGGTATGAGGAATTAATCGACAAAGGAGTGAGCCTGTGGAAATACAATTAAAGAAGGCAGGCGGTACCTTGGTTGTAAGGATGGTGGGGGAATTAGACCATCATGCCGTGACTGAGTTGCGTGATAAAATTGATCCCAAGTTAGCCCGAGAGGACATTAAAAACATTCTCTTTGATTTTTATGGTGTAGACTTTATGGATAGTTCAGGATTAGGGCTGATTCTCGGTCGTTATAAAATCGTATCCGAAATGGGTGGAAAAGTTTTGGCCTGCAGTATAAGCCCCAGATTAATGCGAATTTTTGAAATGTCAGGGCTGCAAACCAAAATTCCCGTGTATGGTAATGAACGGGACGCCTTGACAAGCGTATAGGGGGGTTGCACGTGGAAAACTATATGAAATTGGAAATACCCAGTAAATCGCAAAATGAGGCTTTTGCCCGCGTTGTGGTGGCTGCGTTTGCAGCCCAAATTGATCCCACCATTGATGAAATTTCCGATGTAAAAACTGCTGTATCGGAAGCAGTGACCAATGCTGTCATTCATGGCTATGAAAATGGTACCGGCACCATTGTGATTAGTGCCACACTCAGAGACAACCATTTAGAAGTGACCATTATTGACTACGGTATAGGCATTGCAGATCTAGAGCAAGCGAAGTTGCCGTTATATACAACAAAGCCTGAGCTGGATCGCTCCGGTATGGGTTTTACGATTATGGAGAATTTTATGGATTCGTGTCATGTACTTTCGGAGCCTGGCAAAGGGACCACTGTTACTATGGTCAAAACATTTGGCCGGGCGGATGATATGGGGGCGTAAGTACGCCCATGGAAGATTCTTTTACTAAACATTTACCCTTAGTTCATAGTTTGGTGAAGCGCTACCGAGGGGAGTATGCCGAGGGTGACGATCTCTTTCAGGTCGGTTGTATTGGCTTGCTAAAGGCATTGAAAAGCTATGACGACGCTCGGGGTACAGCATTTACAACATATGCCGTCCCCGTGATCGCTGGTGAAATAAAAATGTATTTGCGTGGACAGGGGAGCGTTAAATACAGTCGTGCTATGAAGCAAATGGCCGGACGGGTAAAAAAAGTTCGGGATGCTTTGGAGCAACGCTTGGGAAGACAGCCTAGTATTGGCGAACTTGCAAAGGCCTGTGGTCTAGAGCGAGAAGAACTTCTAGCTGCACTCGATGTGACCCGCGCACCCTTATCATTAGATGCGCAATCACCTGGGGAAGGGGCAGAATTGGCCGTGGCACCTCCGGAAGCAGATAAAGTTATTGACAGGATTGCCTTGGGGCAAGCCATGTCCCATCTACCAGATCGCGAACGGCAAATTATGCTGTATCGTTTCTTTAAACATAAAACGCAACAAGAGGTTGCAGATATTCTGGGTTTATCGCAAATGCATGTTTCCCGTCTTGAACGCAAGGTGCTACAAGAATTAAAGAAGCAGTTGTTGGGCGAAGCCGACGGGCTCCCCTGAGCAGGCTGTTGAAAAACTGCGCATTACTTTGTCACTTCGCAGCCCCCGCATCCTCAACGTATATTAATACGTTTGCGGTGCGGGGGCTACTTGTTTCGCGTACTGCTTGTTTTTGAACAGCCTGCTCAAATGGGAGCTGTTGAAAAACTGCGCATTACTTTATCACTTCGCAGCCCCCGTATCCTCAACGTATAGGAATTTTTTGCGGTACTGGGACCGCTTGTTTCGCGTACTGCTTGTTTTTGAACAGCCTGCTCTACTGGAAGTTGTTGAAAAACTGCGCATTACTTTGTCACTTCGCAGTCCCCGCATCCTCAACGTATAGGAATACGTTTGCGGTACTGCGACCGCTTGTTTTTTTTGGTCAATTACTATTTTGCTAAATAAGCGCCCTCAAACTGAGGGCGTTTATTTTTGGTCGATATGGGGAAAACTATTGCAAACTAAGGAGGTGATGGAATGACAGTTGCTAAAATCGTCGAATTAGTAGGCGAATCAAAAATCGGCTGGGAAGATGCAGTTAAAAAAGCAGTCTCCGATGCATCTAAATCCATTGATAACATCACAGGTGTGGAAGTATATAATTGGACGGCTCAAATTGATGCTGGAGAGATTGTGGAGTATAAAGCCAATGTAAAAGTGGCCTTTGGGGTAACGGATCGCTAATTATAGACAATGTACTGTAAGCTAAATGTTCTCTTCTCATACCCTCCTTTAGCGGAGGGTTTTTAGTCGAAGGAAGGTGTAATATGTCTCGCAAGCAACCCGGACCACCAGAAAAAGTAAGCCCTCATCTTAAAGAAAATATAGAGTACTTAACAGAAAAACTTGGCATTGGTTCAAGTATTGATGTATTGACGAAGAATATGAACATGGGCGGCAAAATGGGTACCCTTGTTTATATTGATGGGCTAACCAATGGCGAAGTGGTGGCTTTGTTATTACAATCGCTGGCTCGACTGGAGCGTGCCGACCTCTTACCCGATCCATTTCATAAATTAATGACGCAAAAGATTCCCTATATGGAAATGGAAACCAACGATAGTATGCCGGAATTGATTGACGAATTGCTATCCGGTCAAATGCTGTTTTTACTAGAGGGACAAAGCGAGGGTATTCTGATGGATACCCGTACCTACCCGGTTCGCAGTCCAGAAGAGCCGGATACGGAACGCTTAACACGGGGTTCTCGTGATGGCTTTGTAGAAACGATGATGTTCAATGTAGCGTTGACGCGACGCCGTGTCCGCGACCCTGGCTTACGAGTGGAAGCGGTTCGAATAGGGCGCCGTTCTAAAACAGATATTGCCATTATGTATATTCAAGATGTTACGAATCCGGCACTACTTGATGATGTCAAAGAACGCCTTGATCATATAGATGTGGATGGCTTGCCCATGGCGGAAAAATCTGTAGAAGAGTTTATTACACAAGGGAAATGGAATGTATTCCCACTGGTGCGTTATACCGAGCGACCTGATGTGGCTGCGTCTCACCTCTTTGAGGGACATGTGCTCTTGTTTGTGGATACCTCTCCGGCAGTGATGATTCTACCCGCCACTTTTTTTCATCATCTGCAGCATGCCGAGGAGTATCGACAAAATGTCCTTTCGGGTATCTATGTACGGTGGATCCGTTTTGTGGCTGTGCTGATGTCAGTACTTTTGGCTCCACTATATTTACTCGTTTCCATACAGCCAGAGTTGTTGCCAGAAATGATTCGCTTCATCGGGCCTAAGGAAGCGGGTACCATTCCCCTCTTTGTCCAATTTATCTTTGTGCACTTCGGCATTGATCTGATTCGCATCGCGGGTATTCATACGCCAGCACCTCTGGCCACGGCGCTTGGTTTAATTGCGGCCCTCTTAATTGGGCAAATTGCCATTGATGTGGGGCTCTTTACGCCTGAAGTATTACTATATGGTGGTCTGGTTGCTGTGGGCATGTTTGCTACCCCCAGTTGGGAAATGAGTCAAGCTAATCGTTTAGTCCACCTTTTAATGTTAGTATTAACGGGATTGTTTAAATTACCGGGGTTTCTCGTGGGCATCACCCTCGTTTTTGTTCGCCTAGTCACGAATAATTCCTTTGGTGTTCCCTATCTTTGGCCCCTCTTCCCACCAAATTTTAGAGCTTTAACCAGCATTGTTTTGCGTCAACCTGTACCGATAGAGCGGACGCGACCGGCTGCACTACGTACTCTTGACCCTGATAGAGTTCCCTCAAAAACGGATGACAAAGGAAACAAAGAATAATGGGTAAGAGGACCCGTACTAATGGAGGTGTATCATGAGTACTACAGTGGGAATCCCACGAGCATTATTATACTATCACTACTACCCCGCTTGGGAAGCATTTTTCCAAACACTTGGTGCTGACATTGTCTTGTCGGATGAAACTACAAAGCTAATTCTTGATCGTGGCATCCGAGACGCGGTGGACGAAGCTTGTTTACCTGTAAAGCTGTATTTAGGTCATGTGGCGAATTTACGCGACAAGGGTGTGGATTGTATTTTTACGCCGCGCGTGGTGTCAGTTGAACCCAAGAAATATTTATGTCCCAAGTTTTTAGGCTTGCCAGAGATCGTACGTTTTTGTGTTGCCAATGTACCCGAATTACTAACGATAGAAATTAATGTGGAGCAAAAGTATAAGCAATCAGTTAAAGAGCTCCTGAAACTGGCATCCCGCTTTGATCGGCGTCCTGGTAAGGCAGAAGCCGCTCTAGTAGCTGCAGAGAGTGCACAGGCAAAGTATGAAAGCAAGTTGCAGGAAGGCTTTACGCCTGCGGAAGCATTAGCTGGTCAGGAGAAGAAGCATGCTAGCAGTAAAATGCGCGTTGCTGTTTTAGGGCATGCCTACAATCTAAATGATCCATTTATTAGTGTTAATCTGTTTGGTAAGTTGCGTGAACTGGGGGCCGAGGTTGTTACGTCGGAAATGCTGCAACCGCAAGAGATCGCCGCGGGCACACAGAGCCTAGAAAAAGATATGTTTTGGACTTTCGGCCATCAGTTGATGGGAGCGGGTAATTTTCTCTTGGAAGAAGGAAGCATTGAGGGTATGGTCTTGGTTGCCTCCTTTGGCTGTGGCCCCGATTCGCTGGTATGTGAATTGGTGGAGCGTACCTATAAACGACATCACACCGTTCCTGTTTTACTTATAACGCTAGATGAGCACACAGGTGAGGCGGGTCTGATTACCCGTTTAGAAGCATTTGTAGATATGCTGCAATGGAGGAAAGCGATATGAAAGTAACGTACCCACATTTAGGGTCCATGTCTGTGGCGATGCATGGTTTATTCACTGATTTAGGTTTAGACGTGATTCCCCCCCCACCCATTACAAAGAAGACCATTAACCTAGGCGTAATGCACGCTCCGGAATTTGCGTGCTTTCCTTTGAAAATCAACATGGGTAATTTTATTGAAGCACTAGAGGCTGGCGCGGACACCATTGTTATGGCAGGTGGTACTGGGCCATGTCGTTTTGGTTATTACGCACAAGTACAGCGAGAAATATTACGGGACATGGGTTATGACTTCAAGATGATCGTTTTAGAGCCACCCCAAGGGCAACTCAGTGGACTCATTGGTGAGCTAAAAGAGTTATGTGGTGAAAATCGCTGGCCAACCACAGTGAATGCTGTGCACACGATGTGGCGAAAAATTAAAGCCATGGATAAGCTACATGCTCGTTTGTTGCAGCTGAGGCCACGAGAGTTAGAACAGGGAGCCATTACGACTGCGTACAAGAAAGGTGTGGCACTACTTGCGACTGCGCATACGCCCAAAGACGTCAATCGACTCTATAGTAGGGCACTCACTCTACTAAACTCTGTACCGTGTAATTATGAAAAAAGTGTATTACGCTTGGGATTGGTAGGGGAAATTTATATGCTCCTCGAGCCGTATGCTAACTTACAGGTGGAAAAGTTGTTGGGTGAAATGGGCGTGGAGGTCGAACGCTCTATCTATATCTCGCACTGGATCAGAGAGCACTTGATTCTCAGTTCCCTCCACATAAAAGGGAGCCGTGCCACAAAGAATGCTGCAGCGCCGTATTTAAACCATTTTGTGGGAGGTCATGGCTGGGAATCCATCGGCGATACAGTCCGCTATGCGCACCGCGGGTATGATGGTGTGATTCATATATTGCCCTTTACCTGTACCCCGGAAATTGTGGCGCAAAGCATATTACCCACCGTTAGCCGCCAGGAGGGAATTCCCATTCTTTCCTTCTCCCTTGATGAACAGTCGGGCGAAGCCGGCTTTCGGACCCGCTTGGAAGCCTTTCTCGATTTGTTGCAGCAGCGGAAGACAAAACAAAGATTTGGCACCTGAGTGGGAGAGATCCCACTCTTTTTGCACAATTGCAGGCAAATTATATCACTTGTAGCTAACACGCCTTCCTCTTCTTTTCTGAATGTACTGTTCCCGTAGTACAGGGATTTGTGGTATAATAGGGAAGATTTGAAGGGAGGGACGGCTCTTGCAGGCGATAACCACACACCAAAATGCAGACTTCGATGCTTTAGCCTCCATGGTTGCGGCGAGCAAGCTTTACCCGCAGGCGCAACCGGTT
>JANKMV010000134.1:0-1545 GCA_024650095.1 Bacillota bacterium
ACTGGTATGGAGATATATCACTTGCAGTTAGCAAGTGGCAGTGTAACCAGTATTGAAAGGCGCGACAGGGAAACTGAATAAGCGCGCCTTTCTTATACTGGTATGGATATATCACTTGCAGTTAGCAAGTGGCAGTGTAACCAGTATCGAAAGGTGACCACTTTTTTTCTTTAATACGTCATAAAATCTTGTCCCACTCATAATATGGAATAGAAGTGTCATGAGGGAGGGATTAAAGATGGACAATTATACAAAGCCGATAAGTTCGCACCGTTTAGTAATTGAGAACCGCGAGTCACTGGAAGTAACGGGTGTAGTGCATGTAGACAGCTTTGATGATGAGGAAGTGGTACTGGAAACTGAACAGGGTTTACTAGCGATTCGGGGAGAAGATTTACACATCAAACAGCTCAATTTAGAAAAAGGTGAACTAGCCATTGAGGGCTTAATTCTGGAACTGGCTTATTCTGAAGACAAACGTCTTCGCGACCGGGGTAAGGGCCTGTTTGAACGACTGTTCAAGTAAGTCGGGGGAGGGGCACCAGTGCAGGATACATTTGTAACACAGCAGCTTATTACGCTAGCCGTAACGGTCGGTCTAGGGATGGTCATGGGGATAGGCTTTGATGTGTTGAGTGTTTTGCGGCAATTCATTCGTTTATCCCGTACAGCTCAGTTTGTCGTGGATATACTATTTTGTTTCATCATGACCGTCGTGGTGTTTAGTACGTTAATTGTGAATAACTGGGGCGAAGTCCGTGCTTATGTCTTTCTCGGTTTGGGCATAGGTGGGCTTGTGTACTATTTGCTTTTTCACACAATATGTCGCAAGGTCATGGTTAGAATCGTAGAGATAATTGTTGCTGTTGTCCGCTTTATAGCAAAACCTTTCTTATGGAGTGTACGCCTATTTACCCGCGTGGTAAGAAGAATGAGGGGCGTATTTGGTAGGGTCGCAGTGGTAGCTTGTGGAGTTAGAAAAAAAATAAAGGCCAAGTTTCACAGGAAAAAGAAGGAATAAGTAATCTAGATAGCGAAATATAGTAGTTACTTTACTCCACGTTATAAGAAGGGATTTTATTATGAGAACGGCACCGGTAAAAAAATCGCATAAAAAGTTAACGTATTTACCGGGAGCTAAACAAGTTCCCGTAAAAAAACGGCTGACTTCATGGCTTCTACTTTTTGCTGTGCTTTATTTTACCGTTCTCTTTGGTGGTCAATACTGGCGCTTAATGCAACTTCAGCACTCATTAGATAGTATTTACATAGAGATAGAGGCAGTAAAGTCAAAAAATGATGTAATGATGAAAGAGATAGAGCGCTTACATTCACCGGCGTATCTAGAACAGCTGGCGCGTGAAGATCTGGGAATGGTCCGCTCTGGTGAACTTTTGTTTTACTTCCAGCAAGGGGACAACCCTACATCAGAACAGGAATAAACTATTTCGCTTGCAATTAGCAATCGATAAGTGCGCTTTTCTTGCACTCTTGCAGTCATTGCCTGTAGATGGCGTGGTGATGGTAGCGACGCCGCAAAAAATT
>JANKMV010000134.1:1555-6117 GCA_024650095.1 Bacillota bacterium
AAGCGCATAAAGGGAACTGAATAGTGCGCTTTTCTTGACAAATGTGAGAAAGTGGATATAATGAGGGTAGACAATTCTGTAAGGGGGAATTTTTTTCGTATGTCTTTAGTGGTGGGCGCCATTGTTGAAGGGGTGGTCACCGGTATCACCCATTTTGGAGCCTTTGTTCAGCTTGCCAACGGGGAAACCGGCCTTGTCCACATTTCAGAAGTAGCTGATACCTATGTCAAGGATATTAATGAACATCTACAAAAGAAAGATAAGGTCAGGGTGAAAATCCTCTCCGTTGATGGAAATGGAAAGATTGGTCTTTCTATTAAGAAAGCGACAACAAACCCAAGTCGTGGCCACCACAACAGAGCTCCTCGTGTGTCTTTTGAAGATAAACTGAATAAGTTTCTTAAAGATAGTGATGAACGGTTGCAAGATTTACGCCGTAATACAGAATCAAAACGAGGCGGCAAAGGATCATCATTTAAAGCGAATATGTAATTATAAAGGTATCCCACTGGGATACCTTTATTTTTGGATAGGAAGTTTTCACTTGCAGCTAGCAAGTGGCGAGTGTTGCCAGTATTGAAAAGCGCGATGAGGGAACCGCATAAGCGCGCCTTTCTTAGTATGTGGAGGTTTAGTTTATGTGCATTGCAGCCATAGATATTGGCACAAACTCTGTACGTCTTCTGGTGGTAAAAGAAGAAAGTGGGAAGCTTGTTCCTGTTTACAGAGAATTAATCACAACGAGGCTAGGTAGCGGTCTACAAAAAAGTGGTGTTTTGTCCGACTCTGGTAAAACCTCAACTAGAGTGGCACTATCTTCATATGTGAAGACAGCGCGGCAGCAGCGTGCAGAAAAAATAGTTATCATCGCTACTAGTGCCATGCGCGAAGCGAGCGATGGTAAAAAATTCGCCAGTATGTTAGCAGCAACGACGAACTGTAAGGTCGATATTATTTCGCCAGAAAAGGAAGCGTACTTTAGCTATCTTGGTGTTACCAAAACTTTAGCCGGGATGGAGCAAGCGCTAATCTTTGATTTGGGTGGTGGTTCCTGTGAGCTAATATGGTGCCAACATAAAGCCATTCATTCCAGTAGTTATATGCTTGGAGCTCTCTATTTAACGGATATCTTTTTCCAACATGACCCACCGTTGCAGAGGGAAATTAACGCTGCTCGTAATTACATTCGTCAGTACATGAAAGGGGCAACTGCTCTTGCTCGGCAAATTGTTGGAGTGGGCGGTACGGTAACGACGCTAGCTGCCATGGCATTAAATATGTCCGAATATGACCCTCAACTCATTCATGGATTCTCCTTAACACGTGAGCGGGTGACCGGGCAGCTCGCAACAATACTGGCGTTAGCTACACCGGAGCGAGCCAAGTTGACAGGGATACAAAAAGAACGTGCTTTTATCCTGCCAGCGGGAGCGCTAGTTGTGGACGAACTTTTGTCTGCCACCGAGCTACCATCTTTAACGGTTTCAGAAGGCGATATTTTGATGGGCTGTTTGTATGACACTATTTCATCAGCATCAATCTAGCGCCAAGGGCAAGTAGGGCAACTCCGCCTGCTTTACACCAGGTAAAGGGAATCTTTTCAAGGCCAAAGTAACCGAGGTGATCAAGGAGGAGCGCACAACCAACTTGTCCCACAATGATCGCCGTGGTGGCTGTGGCAACTCCCACGCGAGAAATGCTGGCGACGACGGTGTAGAGAATAATAACACTGATTACCCCTCCAAGATAGAGATACCAGGGAGCGTTCGGTATTTTGCTGAGGTCACCACGGCCCATGCGTAAGATAAAAAGTAAAAGTAAGAGCACGAGCGTGCCAATTACATGTACCACAAATGTAGATTCTAGTAAGCCGATTATTTTTCCTAATCCAGTGTTCATCGTTCCTTGCACAGCCATTGCTATACCAGCAATAAATGCTAGTAATAGTGCAATGAGATACATATAACTGCCTCCTTCTCACACATCTTTTAGTTTTTGTTTGCTTTTGCTCGTCTATGCGAAAAACTTTTCGCAAGACGAGCATTTTTTTGCATATGTATCTATGTAAAGGGGAGGGAGCGCTTTGAAAACGATTGCACTTATTGGTAACCCCAACGTGGGTAAAAGTGTGCTTTTTTATCATTTAACGGGTAACTATGTTACCGTTTCCAACTACCCAGGCACAACAGTTGAAATTTCGCAAGGTATGGCGAATTTATTAGGACAAATGGTTACGGTTTATGATACGCCAGGTATGTACAGTCTCTCTCCCATCACGGAAGAGGAAGCTGTAGCTCGTCAGCTTCTGATTGATAACCCGATGGATTGTGTGGTACATGTTACGGATGCGAAGAATTTACCTCGTATGTTACCACTTACTTTAGAATTATTGCAAAGCGGTATGCGGGTTATTCTTGTCCTCAACATGATGGATGAGGTAGAAAGGCTAGGCGTTCTTGTTAATAGGAGCGAGTTGTCTCGTCGCCTAGGCATCCCGGTGATAGCAGCTTCGTTAGTACAAGGACAGGGCGTAAACGCACTGAAGCGTGAAATTGCCAGGATTATTGTCAGGGCAGGAAGGGCTTCCATTTCTCATGATCGTGCTGCCGGGGAAGACCCTGAACGCACACTGCTACGCCATCGCCAAGCAGAGCAATTGCTAGAGGGAGTATTTCGTGGAGGCCAGGAACAACTAAAAAGTAATTGGCTCGATGCGTTGACACTCAATCCACTTGGTGGCTTAGTTTTAATGGTGTTGGTGCTATACGTAGGTCTCTATTTGTTTGTGGGCCGCTTTGGTGCAGGAACTCTTGTCGAGCTACTGGAGGGGACATTGCTGGGTCAAATCGTGATTCCCACCTTAACCCAGTGGGTTCATGCTATTTTGCCATGGGCAATGGCGAGAGATCTAGTTACGGGTGAGTTTGGCTTGTTGACGTTAGGTTTCCGATATGCATTTGGTATCATTCTGCCCATTGTCGGCACATTCTTTTTTGTGTTTGCTCTGCTGGAAGACAGTGGCTACCTACCACGGTTAGCGTATTGGGCAGATGCTGGTATGGAGCGCGTTGGTTTAAATGGGCGGGCTGTGATACCACTAACCCTTGGCTTAGGTTGTGGCACCATGGCTGTGTTAGTTACGAGAACGCTAGAAAGTATGAGAGAGCGTGTGATTGCCACGTTTTTGCTAGCACTTGCCGTACCCTGTTCTGCGCAGTTGGGTTTGATCTTAGCGCTCTTATCAGATGAACCGAGATATCTTTTGCTTTGGTTAGGCGTGGTGGGAGGGTTGCTGATAGTAACGGGTTCACTTCTACATATGCTACTTCCAGGCGAGCGGGCTCCGTTTTTTATGGAGCTACCGCCTTTGCGTTGGCCAAAGCTCAACGCGATCTTTCAAAAAACAGTGGCACGAATGCGTTGGTATTTTATGGAGGTTATCCCTGTCTTTATTGTGGTCAGCATCATGCTTTGGTTGTTGCAGCAAACCGGGTTGCTAGGGGCGTTGGCTGTACGATTAGCACCGCTCTTAGGGCAGATGGGTTTGCCACCCACGTTAAGTACCGTTTTTCTGTACGGTTTCTTCCGTCGAGACTATGGGGCTGCAGGGCTCTACGATCTCTACCGTGCCGGCGAGGTGAATGGAGGGCAACTACTGGTGGCAGCCGTTGTCTTGACGCTTTTTCTCCCCTGTTTGGCGCAACTTGCCATGATGATACGCGAGCGAGGTTTATTTATTTCCTTTATTATTAGCATCAGTGTGGCAGTTTTGGCCTTTGCTATGGGTTTTGCCATGCGCATTGTGTTGATGTTACCCGTACTATGAGGAGCGTATTATGATAAAAACACGTAATGTGAATGAGTTACAGGTTGGCGATGTTGGGAAAATTGTTGAATTGGCAACGGATGATCGCATAATCTATGGTAAACTGATGAGTCTCGGCATCATCCCGGGTATTTCTGTGCGTCTATTACGGCGAAAACCCAACATTGTCCTGCAAGCGGGTTATACAAAAGTTGCACTGGACCATAGACTCGCAGTGTTTATCCATGTTCGACTGCAATAGTGAGGTTTGTCGAAAAATTTATTCGTGTAGCCGCCTCGCTATGACAAATTCTTAAAAAGATAGCCATTATAATATGAGGAAGCGGGAGAAAAGGGGGATGCCGATGCCAGAACCAACGATGGCAGTGGAACCGTATTTGCGTACTAGCCGCTCGGAGGCAAAAGCGTCTAAAAAAGGGTTTATTAAAATGCCAAAGCTGGACATGCCAAGGGAATTTCTATCATGGGAAACTGCCGGTGCTGTGCTCGCCCTAATACTGTTGACGCGTCTACATCTTATGGGGGAGTTGGCACCATTTGGTCTAGCTTTTTGGGCCGTGGCCGGTCGTGGTGAGAGTCGACGCATGATTCTTTACGGGGCGGTCATGCTGATGGCCACTGTGTTTGAAGGTGGTGTGTTCTATCCGCTAGAGCTACTATTGGGTATGGTCACGTTTACCTTACTTTGGTTTCGTTTGCGAAAAATACATATGCCATATGTATTGGTGATCGGGCT
>JANKMV010000135.1 GCA_024650095.1 Bacillota bacterium
CGCCTTTCTAACGATCAAGTCTCCATTTTTCGTTAGGACAAGAACTTCTTCAAGTATATCCTTAATCTCCCCACCATAGGCCCCCGCATTCATAAAAAGGGCTCCCCCTACGGTACCTGGTATACCGTAAGCAAATTCTAATCCTGACAAAGAATTTCTTTGTGCCTCCCTTGCAACATCGATGATTGTCGCACCAGCTTCAGCCACAATCTTTTCATTATCTACAACGCATTTGGCAAGATTTTGGTCAACTTTCACAACCAACTCCCTGATTCCCTGGTCACTAACAATTAAATTACTGCCACGACCTATAACGATATAGGGGATTTTCTCTTTAAATACATATTTCATAAAAGCTTGCAACTCATTTATACTCCTAGATTCAACTAGGATATCCGCTGCTCCACCTGTCTTAAATGATGTATGCTTTTTCATATCTTCATTAAGAAAATACACAGTATCATTAAGGTTTTTATCAATAAATTGGATCAATTTATCCATATTTCATTCCCCCTTCACAAGATGTTTTAAGGATAACAACTTTCGCAACTTCCCCTACGCTAAATCATTGCTCCCTTTGTTTCTCCCAAAGGCGTGTGCGTTCTTCAAAGCTCACTTCCTTATGCATTGGATGTAGTAGTCATTGATAGCCGAAGGTATCCCTAAAAATTCTAATATCTGCAGGCTGAAACAACCAATCAATTTCTACTCCGACCAGCATAAACAACTCCTTTATTACTAACTGATATTTTTTATCCTTATAAAATGGGTGAAATATAAAAGACAGAACAGCTGCCTTCCATGGAACTTCAATGTAAGACAGCTGTTTATTCAATTAAAAGATATATAAATAGATAATGCGATATTATTTTTTTATCTCCCAATAACAACGTTTCGGAGAAACAATTTTACCTTCTTTTTTTAACTTATTCATTATTTTATCCACTTCTTTTTTATCAATCCCAGTTCCTGCAGCAACTGCTGAAGCATTCAAAGGTTCCTCTGCATTAGTAAAAAATCCTAAGACACCATCATAGTTTTCCATTTTCCGACCTTCTTTCCGTGCACATGCTGCGCTCTATTTTTATTATTACGGTATAAACTTCCTGTGTCATTCTAGGTTTTCCTCTCATCAGATTATCAATTCAACATTCTGTTAATATCATTTTAATGATTACATATCTTCCATCGTTTTCACTAGATCGTGAGCATTGCGGTAGCAGATACTCCGGTTATTCCATGCCCCTACAAACGGAGTCCCCATCAGAATGAAGTATTTTTTCCTGACTACTATCCAAAATAAACAGCTAGACTACATTTTATTCAAATATGACCTTGAGAAAGTTTTTCTTACCCCGTTTGAGTAATAATGAATTATCGGTAACATCACTTGCTTTCACAATTAACTCCAAATCTTCTACTCTATTTCCATTCAGTGATATACCACCCTGTTTTACCATTCTGCGTGCTTCAGATTTCGAGGGTAAAAACTTGCTGTTAACTAAGAAATCAATAATCGGTATTCCATTCTCCAGAATTGATCTATCCATGATAACTTTAGGTGCATTTTCTGTATCTGATTCTGCCTTAAAGAGGGCATTAACCGCCTCAATAACCTTATCAGCTTCATCTTGTCCATGAACGAGTTTTGTAATCTCGTAAGCCATGGTTCTTTTCGCCTCAAGAATATCTTTGTTTATTAACCTATTGATCTCATCTAGAGGCAGACGAGTAAATAAGCGCAGTAGCATATCCACATCTTCATCGTTAATGTTATAAAAATACTGATAGAAATCATAAGGTGTAGTTTTATCTCGCGCGACCCATAGAGCACCACTTTCTGTTTTGCCCATTTTATTGCCTTCCTTGGTTAGAAGCAAGGGATTGGTTAAACCGTAAATATCATTTTCGGCGTTCTCGATGTTTTCTTCGATGAAATTCAGTTTTCGGTTTAATGTAGTACCGGCCACGATATTGCCCCACTGATCGCTGCCACCAATCTGCAAGGTACACCCATATTCACGATTTAAATACACGAAATCATACGCCTGCATGAGCATATAGCCCATCTCTAAGAAGGTTAGTCCACCTTCACTTAAGCGGTTTGCATAGGCATCAGCGGCTAGCATCTTATTAATATTAAAGTGAATTCCAATTTCACGCATAAAGTCAACATAGGGATAATGATTAAACCAATCTGCATTGTTAATGATAATGGCGGGATTGTCCCCATCCACTTTAATAAAGCGCTTTGACAGTTCTTTTACTTCGTCTAGATTATGCTGGACTTGATCCTTTGTAAGCATTTTCCTCATATCATTTTTTGAACTGGGATCTCCAACTAGTGCGGTGGCACCACCGATTACGAGAATCCCTTTGTGTCCAGCTTCCTGCAGATGCCTAAACATCATAAGTGCGAAAAAATGACCAATATGTAAGCTATCCGCTGTCGGGTCTATGCCTAGGTAAAAAGTAATCGGATTCTCGGAGGCTAGTCTTTTTTTTACAGCCTCCTGGTTTGTACACTGATAAACGTATCCTCGTTCACTTAATGTTCTAAATACATCATTATTCATACATATCCACCTTTTCCTGACTTCTAATTGCCATACATGTTATCACGAACGTCACTGATAATCAAGAACTTCCTATTTTATTGCAAAATATTTTGGTTATTTATCCCTTCCCTTCTAATGTCTCAAAAAATAAAGCACCCCGCGCAATGTTGGGTGCTCTAAAAAAATGAAATCGAAGATATACGCTCCGGTCTATTCTGCCTAACCCTGTAGACTGCGGTCGAGCATTAATGTGCTCGTATGCCATAGCAAAAGGTGTTGATCGTCCTTTTTAGTATACACTACGATCACTTCGAATGGGATTAATCTTCTTAATTAAACCGCTGACTCACCTTCTTCACCTGTACGAATTCGAATAACACTTTCCACATTGTACACGAAGATTTTACCTTCGCCTTTATCACTCCCTGTTTTGGCATTGGAGATAATGGCTTGCACAATCTTATCAACCTCGTCGTCTTTTACAACTACATCGATAGATATTTTTGGTAACAAATCCAGTTCAAACTTCTCGCCTCTCCATTGTTGGACAATCCCACCCTGTTGGCCATGACCTTCAATTTCTTTTACCATGACACCGTAGCAACCAACATTCTTTAGTGCTACCTTAACGTCTTCTAATTTTTCAGGTTTAATGACTGCTTTAATATGTTTCATTTGCGCTAACCTCCCTAATTCTAATACTCTCAGCGCCATCACTTACAATAGCTGAATATGCAGGTTTCCGAGAGAGAAACTCAGGATAGGCACTGTTACCGTGTTCACCAAGATCGAGACCAGCAATCTCTTCTTCAAGCGATACCCTAATACCAATGGTTCTTTTAATAAGATACCAGACAAGAAGCGATGAGGGGAAAACAAAGGCCGCAACCGCCAGTATACCAAATAACTCCCTGCCTAATAGTGAGAAACCACCGCCAAAGAGTAATCCACTGGCAGGAGATAAGCTAGTCACGCCAGCTCTGGCAAATAGACCGACACAAAGTGTACCGAACACGCCATTTACCAGGTGAACAGACGTAGCACCGACAGGATCGTCAAGCTGTAATCTATCGAACATTAGTACAGCAAATACCACTAGTATTCCGGCTATTGCACCAATAACGAGTGAGCTCAAGATATCTACGTACGCACATCCTGCTGTTATGGCAACTAGACCTGCGAGGCAGCCGTTAATTGTCATGCCAAGTTCAGGTTTCCCTAAATAAGTCCATGAAAGTATGGTTGAAGAGAGAATACCGCCAATGGCAGCGGTGTTTGTTGTCATAAAGATATGCGATACATCTGCGGGATTTGACATTGACATAGTAGACCCAGGGTTAAATCCGAACCACCCCAGCCAGAGTACAAATAGCCCAATCGTTGCCATGGGCATATTGTGCCCTGGCATTGGCTTTGTTTTACCGTTATGATCATACTTTCCAAATCGTGGGCCGAGAACCATCACACCTGCTAACGCTGCCCATCCACCAACAGAGTGAACTACTGTTGAACCCGCAAAATCCTGAAAACCCAAAGAAGCCAAAAAACCACCGCCCCAAATCCAATGTCCCACAATGGGATAAATGAGAAGTGTGAGCACAAAGGAAAAGATGATAAAAGACAAATATTTTATTCTTTCAGCTACCGCACCCGACACGATTGTAGCCGCAGTACCACAAAACACGAGTTGAAAAATGAATTTTGCCCAAAATGGCACATTTGCGGTTAACGTATATATACTTTCGTCAATATTCCCCCCAAGAATGAACAACCCTTGTGTCCCCACAAAAGGATGATTTCCACCAAACATAAGACCCCAACCTAACAATAGAAATCCTAATGAAGAAACTGCGAATACAACAAAGTTTTTAGATAAAATATTTACTGCATTCTTCGATCTGGCGAATCCAGCTTCCACAGAAGCAAACCCAAGATTCATGAAAAATACCAACATTGCCGAAAGTAGCACCCATAAAGTATCAATTGCCATTTCAACATTCATGAATAATTCCTCCTTTAACAATTTTGTAAGATCGTGAACTCTCTTCGTCATGTTAAACGTTGTCTCTGCGAGGGGAACACTGTCTTATATAGAAAACAGTGCCCTCCAATTCCCTTACAGTACAAAAAGAAGCGACACAGCAAAAATAAGTATAGCTGCATCGCTAGTGAGGACATCAATGTCCCTTCTCTTCGTTTTTGCCAAATGTCAGTCTATTTCCCTTCCTGGGCCAATGTTTATTTATAGAAACGCCCTTGGGCAAACAATCTCTCCCAAGGGCGCCATTGCCCAGTTGATATCATATCGATATCATATGCATGTACATAATTTTGTCAGCGAAATAAAAAAGCGTCAATATAAGCAGATGTAATTCTGCATACTGGCGCCAATGCCTGCTCTTCATTATGTAATTCATTACTTTTATGATATAGCAAGTCATTAAAAATTGCAATAGTTTTGCCTATCCTTCCTACGTTTAAAACACGGTTTTTGGAAAAATATTTGTTGTGTTGTTCCACCTACAACCACAGGGGGCTACTTTATGGGACTTCACCAAGAAGCAAATAGAGCTCGGTACCTGAAAGTACACGAAAACGGTCCCGTAACGGTAAAAGAAGGATATCGAAACCCATTTGTTTAAAAGCAGCTCAAGCGGGGTTTTTATTAGCGCATTTTCAACTATGCACATCCTTAAATTCTGTGCTGCGCATAAACACCCGTAGGTATTTTATTAATAGCTCGAATGAAGGCAAACTCATTTGCATCCACTTCAACTCTATTCTCTTCCCTTTTCTGAATGCGCTAGACTTGCTACTGTGGCGTGAAGCAATGAAGACTATAGAATTCTTTTCATTTTTAGCACAATACGCCACACGATATCTGTATACCGATCGAGCTTCTGCGTGCCCTGTTTTATATTTTGTGGTTGGTCCTGCAAGAATCTCTCGGCACAAAACCAGCCTTCCTGCAGTAACTATAAGTAACAAGCGTAGCCAAAAGCCTAATGTTACATCACAATCATTCTTACTAGTATCTACGCTTTCTGGCAAAGCACACAGTTGCATAAGACTTTCACCGTAGTTCGGAAGATATATCTCAAAAATAACACAATTTTCTTTTTTAAACTCCAGTCGATGAGATCTAGGCTTGCTCACATAATATGTATAAAATACATGAATCGGCCTCTTGCCGGGCAATACGCCAACGGGCAAGTTTTTTTCCTCTCCCAGCAAACTCTTCTTAAAAGTTTCTCCTAGTTGCATCTTCTCATCTCCATTTTTTTACCCTGACATTAACTTTAACAAGCAAAATTATTCCGCCGTTGCATCCACTAAGGCGTCGTTCTCTTGGACGATCCCTTAAAGATAAGAATTCTCTTTCTTTATAGTTATACAATATCACAGAAGCGGGAGCAAGTTAATGTTTCCCTGAACATAGGAAAAGACCGGGTGAAATGGTAGACGACCACTCTAGATGAGCGGTGCGTCTAAAAAAGAGTCTGGCGGAGACCTACTGTCAGGCCTAACCCAGCGAACATAGTGAGCGGAG
>JANKMV010000136.1 GCA_024650095.1 Bacillota bacterium
TAATTATCACAAGAAAAGAATTACAATAAGAAAGGCGCGCTTAATCGGTTCCCTCAACGCGCACTTCAATACTGGTTTCCTTAGCCGCTTGCTAGTTGCAAGCGATATAATTTCCTTACCAGTACAAGAAAAGCGGCTGTCGCCGCTTATTCTTCCCGTATTCTTCTAATCGGCATACCGTCTAAATCGTTGCATCCATTGCGTCTTTGTTTGACTGTGGACCTCAAAGAAAACCTGCTCCATTTCCTGTACGGACATCTTCAGACCTAATGGCTCCATAATTTTCAGACGCCTAAATTCTTCCTTTACAGCAAAACGAATAAGAAAGCTAAGTGAATCGGCAATCACTTCCAATTCGAGTGGTGCAAATGCTATCTCACCGTCCATCTCTTCATCATACACTGTATAAATTTTACCCAGTTCAATGTTCTCGATAAAAACGCCTTGCACTGGCACATTTCGCCATAAGGCGGCTTGTTGCTCCCTCAATTCTCCAGCTGCTTCCTCTGTACCCTTACCGCCGAAGAAAAAACGAGAAGGACGCGCTTTCCCCCGATAATCGAAGCGAATTCTAGCGCGAATTTTAACGGAGCTTTTCATGTCTACGTCCTCATCACGCCTGGGTTCCTCAAAGGGGGCTTGTTTCTCAAAACCTGGCTTTAACAATTTGCTCTCCTCCCGTTTGGCGCTCTCTCACACGACAAGAAAATTATTTCGCTTGCAAATAGCAAGCGGCGAATGTAAGCAGAATTGAAAGGCATGTATTAAGGGAACTGAATAAGCGCACCTTTCTTAGTAGGATTTCCCGTTTGTTGGAAAATAATTCGCGCTAAGACGAAGAAATCCTGCCTCTTTCACCATTTCTCCCTAATTTCTTTACGGGGACCCCCTAGCATAGAAGATCATTTTTCAAAAAGTAGCATTAACTTCTATCCATTTGACCCTCTAACCAATCAATAAACTGACGCGCCGTTCTAGGTGAGCGGCCATTTTGCCACATTTCCCACTTCACGGCTTCTGCACGCAAGCGGGTACTATCGATTTTTAGCTCTCTATTCTTTGCCAACCCCTCGACAATGTCTAAATATTTGCGTTGATCCGGCGACAAAAAGGTAACAGTAATGCCAAAGCGATCGGCAAGAGATAGTTTTTCCTGCAAGGTATCAGTAGCACGCACTTCATCGTTGCCATAACCAGACTGTAAGCCCGACCGCTCGCTAAATTTTTCTTTAATTAAGTGGCGACGATTAGAGGTCGCATAGATAACGACATTTTGCGGTTTCTGTTCCAAGCCACCTTCAAGCACAGCTTTGAGTGCTGTATAGCGTTCTTCGTTATCATCAAACGCTAAATCATCCACAAAGATAATAAACTTTTGCGCCCGCTCTTTAAGTACGTGTAGAACGCTATGCAAATCCATAAGTTGTGCTTGTGGTAGTTCAACCACACGTAGTCCTAGCGAACTATACTCATTAAGGAGTGCTTTAACCGTGGTGGACTTCCCTGTCCCCCGGTCACCATAAAGCAAAATATTATTAGCTGGATAACCCTTAATAAATGTAAGCGTATTATCAACCACTTTCTGACGCTCCAACTCATAGCCGATTAAGTCACTAAAGCGAATGCCATCTACTGTGGCAATGCCGGTAAGCTGACCGTTTTGACCTACACTCTCCCAGGTAAAGCCTGTGTAACAGGCGAACGCACCCGAACCATGTTGTCGATAAAAGTCTGCTAACTGGGGTACGCATTCACCCCAATTTTTAGCTACCTGCAAGCAAGCGTAAAGCTCTTCTCCCTTGCGGTGACCATTGTAAGTAATGGCGGTCTCCCACTCCGGTAATGCTTTGATTTTCTCATATACATAAGACGATTGATCAAGATGTCGCAGTGCAGATACCTTGAGATCGCTTGCCGTTAGGGCAGCAACATCGCTAAGACAATGTAGGTCATGGATCATCGCCTCCATAACACTAGCCCTTACTTCTTCTAGTTCTTGTTTCTCGCAAGCCCGACTAAAGACTGTATCGGTAAAAAGCAAACGCTCAATTAGATAATCCGCATATGTTGAGCCGCCATTTTTCTCAAGTAAAGTATAATAAAAATCTGCATAATCATTAACCCACAGTAAAGTAGTGGGTTGATCAAGCAACTGGTTTTGCAGTAAACGCAAAAATTTACTGACTATGGGATCGGTTAACAGACCACGTAAAACAGTTAATGACTCTAGCCCAACGCAAGCAGCCAAAATTTTATTATCCATGGAAATTCTCCTTGTCGTATATTAAAGAGAATATATTACGTTTAACCTAGTATCTATCTAGCTTTGTGAACTACGTCAAATGACTGGTGTCATTTAGCTTAACAAGATACCAACAACCGTTGTAATAATGAAGAGTGGTCATAGACGCAGTATCAATTTGAATACGCCCTGCAGCAAGGGGTGGCATCTGCATAGCCAAGGTAACAGCCACTCGAATCACTCCACCATGGGTCACAATTACGGCGGTCTCATCCTCAGCCAGACGTTCTACCATACTAGCCAAAACGTTGCTAACCCGCTTTGCCAACACGTCTGCTGGTTCGCCCTCGGGCGGACAAGTAGTAACCGGATCGTTACACCAAGCTTCGAAGTGTTGCTGCATCGCTTCGTCCATTTCAGCGTACGTAAGCCCTTCCCAACGACCAAAGGACATCTCCCGCAGCTTGGAACAAAGCTGTGGTTGCAGACCCAAACGTGTGGCCAGTGGGGCCACAAAGGACTGCGCCCGCTGTAGCGGTGAAACATATATCTGATCTGGCTTGTCACTAAAACCCTCCGCCAGTTTTTGCGCTTGCATAAGTCCGGTCTCACTCAAAGCCACATCGCTTAACCCCTGTAAGCGATATTCTCGGTTCCATAATGTTTCACCGTGGCGAATCCAAATCAGCTTCAAAAGTTATACCCTCCCATCCTTTGCTTGTAACCCAGCTCCACTTTTCTCCTGATGATCAACCAAAGCAAATTCAGCCTAACCCTCGACTGATAAGCATTTACTGTCACACGGTCATATGTTACATATTAGCGGAGGAGAAGAGGGGCGATAATGAGAACGGCCAGTTCGTGAAGTTCACAGATTGCACCAAGAATATCCCCAGTGATGCCACCAAAATTATGGTTAAAAAAGAAACGAAAAATGCTAAAGAAGATGGCCAATGCCAAGGTGACTAACATAATTTTCCAGCCAATAATGATGTACCCCATCAGTCCGTATAAAAATAAAGTAACTAGCAATTGACGGGTACCCGTACTGTCCACGAAGACTTTGCCGAGACCGCCACTAGCACGAGCATACTTACAGGTCGACATGAGCGTCACCATAACTGAACGTCCCGTTAGAGGTGCAAGGATAAGTAATGGATAATAGGCAACATCATTGCTAAGGGCTGCCACTGCCATCACTTTTAGCAACATGGCAAAGATGGCGGCTTGCGCACCAAAGGCACCAACGTGACTATCTTTCATCACTTCTAATCTTCTTTCCAGATTACCGCGCACACCAAGACCATCGCAGGTATCCATTAAACCGTCAAGATGGAGACCGGCACTGATCAATTCCCACAACGTCACAGTTAGGGCAGCGGTTAAAAAGACGGGCCATAGAGAAGATGCCCATAACCAAAAGCCATAGAGCACTAAGCCCACCAGCAGTCCCACTACAGGATAATAAAGAGTAGACCCGACTAAATCTTCTGCTGTCACCTCACCATCCCCGCCAACAGGAAAGACGGTTAAAAATCGTAGTGCTAAAAAGAATCTCTTCAAGAATATACCTCCCTTCCCCATACTCTTGCCAAACGGAACGGTCAAGACCGTTCCCTACAAATTATAGATACGTATTTGCGGTGCAGACAAGATTGTTTTCTAAAAATTTAATGTGTCTCTAAGCGGAACAGTCAAGACTGTTCCCTACATTTTCTAGCGTCTCATGGAGTTCGGCAAGATCGTTTCCTACATTTTCCAGGGTCTATCTGTACAAGGGCAAGACCGTTTCCTATTTTTCTGTATATTCTTTTACGCAGAGTGGATAGCCGGATACGGCGAACCACAAGGAATCGGCAGCTCGTGCCACCTGTTGGTTAGCTCGTCCCGCCATATCACGAAAGACACGACCGAGAGGAGTATCGGGGACAACCCCACAACCCACTTCATTGGTGACCACAATGGTACGAAAGGGCCTTGCTGCAGCTACGGTACAGAAGCGGTTCAATTCTGCCTGGATATGATCTTCAATGGCCATATATTTATCATCCGATAGATCCTCTTCATAGCGAGCTAATAATTGATTGGTGAGCCAAATAGTCAAACAATCAACAATGACTGTCACTGTTCCGCTAGGAACTCTCTCCAAGGCTGCCGCCAAATCCATGGTCTCTTCTACGGTTGACCAGTGAGCTGGCCGGCGTTCTTTATGTATGGCCACACGAAGTTCCATTTCTTCGTCCAAGACGGCCGCTGTGGCAACATAGGTAGCTGGGCCACCGGCATCTTCTGCCAATTTCTCTGCCAATGTGCTTTTGCCACTTCGAGCGCCGCCGGTAATTAACACCAACTTGCCTAATTTCTTATCTACCATTACCATCTGCCTCCCTTATTCGTCAAGGGACACGTGACAGGCTCACTATCCCACCATCGAGTCCACAGGCTGCCTTATGCAAAGCCACTCATTCTATTCCTGCCAAGTATACCATAATTTAAAATACTAACTCCATTGTTGACGAATCAATCTTGCCTGCACCGTAAGAGGTGACTGTACCATCATCACAGCGCTCATGCTTTTTCCTCCTTGGGTCCTGACAAACCTAATAATCTATAAAGCGCAGGCATATCCAGTGCCTCTTGTACTGCATCAGCTAACGCATCAAAGCGTTGCGCTCGATCTTGGATAGCTTCTGCTCCTAACGGCTGCCAACCTCGCCGCTCACGTAATAAATTGAGCCAGGCGCGGCGAAAACCAGGGCGGTCAAAGACGCCATGCAAATAGGTTCCCCAAACATTGCCGTTAACAGAACATGCGCCCTCGAGCAGTTCACCGTCTAACATAAATGCCGCCTCACAACCGGCAGCGCGTTCTGTCTGGCCCATATGTATTTCATATCCTTCAACCTCAAGGCCACGTGCAAAGGTAAGTTGTGCTTTTGCTTGGACGCGAACTACTTTCTTTTGTTGGTGGAAAATAGTTGTTGTCGCCACGAGCCCTAACCCCGCTAATGTGGTGGGCTCACCACCAAATTCACTGCCTTGGGGATCTTGCAAAAGTGTCCCTAGCATTTGATAGCCGCCACAAATACCCACAACCGGGATTCCGCGCTTAGCCTGTTGCTTAATGGCTTTGTCTAACCCGAGCTCATGTAAAAACAGTAGGTCACGCATACTGTTTTTTGTGCCGGGAATAATGATGGCATCTGCTTCGTGGAGATCAGCTGCATCGTTTGTATAGATGAGCGTAACATCATCCTCAGCGCTTAAAGCAGCAAAATCTGTAAAGTTTGAAATATGGGGTAGATGAATGACGTAAATGCGTACACATCCTTCTTCGTGAACACTGTTGTGCTGCGCATAGTCTAGCGCCACACCATCTTCCTCGGCTAAATATGCTTCCTCTAGATACGGGACGACGCCGTACACGGGAACACCTGTACGCTCTTCCACAAGCGCGAGGCCAGGTTCTAGCAAGGCTAGGTCCCCACGAAATTTATTCATCACAAACCCTGCTACGCGTTGTCGATCTTGCTCCGGCAATAGCATCATCGTACCCACCGCAGCCGCCAGCGCACCGCCACGATCAATGTCACTAACTAACAACACAGGCGCTTCCGCTAAGTGAGCGGCTTTCATATTGGCAACATCCTGGTTAATCAAGTTGATTTCGGCCGGGCTACCGGCACCCTCCAGGACGATAATTTCATATTCACTACGCAGCAGATGCAATGACTCCGCAATTATTTGCAAAGAGAAAGTAAGATACTCTTGCTCCGAGCGAGCACTGGATTTCACATCGCCATGAACGCGCCCCTGCACAATCACCTGCACTTGCCCTGGAGCACTG